>NZ_JAKZKV010000001.1:0-300000 GCF_022808675.1 Parabacteroides sp. FAFU027 | reverse complement strand
TTCTGCGGTTGTGCATAGCGGTTTTTCCAGGCTTCGAAAGCGGCGCTTTCAATGGTTGCAGGAGCAAAAGAGGGAGTAGTGAGCTGCACATCCAGTTTGCCCGGAGTATATTTCAGGCTCGGGTCTTTCTTCAGCTCGTTGTAGGCATTGAAGAATAGTTCGAGCGTTTTCTCTTCACCCAGTTTATAGAAAATGTAACGGATACGTGCCTTGTGGCGGTTCTTGCGGTTACCGTGCGCGGAGAAGAACTGTTTAGCCGCTTCAGCAATATAATAAAGCTCTTCTTCCGGTGCAAAGTCAAAGACTTTCCAGCCCAGTGTAGCGTGTGAAGCGAGCGAGCCACCGAGGTAAACGGTAAAACCACGTTTGCCATCCACGGTCTTAGCCACAAAGCCGAGGTCATTGACCAATGCCAGGTCACCGTTAGCGGCATGTGCCGAGAAAGCAATCTTCAGTTTACGGGGCAGCGTGAATGAATCTGCCTCGGCAATCAGGCGGGTGGTGAGGTCAATGGCATAAGGCAGTACGTCGAACTCCTCTTCGGCACTGATGCCGCTTTCGACATCTACCAGGATGTTTCGGGTCGTGTTACCACCGCCGCCTTTTGACGAAAGCTCCACCTGTTGCAGTTCGGGCAGGATCGTTTTCACCTGGTCGATGCCTATGTGGTGAATCTGAATCTCCTGACGGGTGGTGATGTGCAGAAAAGGCGATTGATGTGCCTGTGCTGTCAATGCCACCTGTTTGAGTTGCTGCGGGGTGATAAAACCTCCGGTAGTGCGCACCCGCACCATGTAGGTGCCGTCTTTGCGCTGTTCGTAAATCCCCATCGGGACGCGGATTCCCTTAAATTTGACCGGTTCGGTTTTTCCCTGTTGGAAGTCGTCAATCAACGTGCCGAAATAGGCAATGTCGTCCGTAAGCGTTGAAGGAAGTTTGTACATGATGATATGAGTTATATGTTTTACGTATTATGTTATACGTTTTTGAGTTCTTGGGTTTGGGCACAAAAGTATGGCTTTCCCATTTCACGGAAAAATCAATAATAACCATAGAGCATAACTGTTGGTTATCCATTCATCCGCAAACAGGGATGCAAAATTGAGAAAGCAAAGGTCGTGGAAAATGGCGGGCGGGAAAATCCCGCAATCAGGGCATTTGATATACCTAAATCGTGGTAGGGGAGGGTGTTGGGAAATAAATCCCATGAGAAGTAGAATTATTCGAGTGATTTCACCATCCATATCGTACAGGCGAAGTGTCCTGAGTTTCCCCAGGAATGCGGGAGGTCTTTGAATCCGGCTTTGCGATACATCGATACAGCACCTGATAGTTCCGGAAATGATTCGAGGTAAATTTGTTTGTAGCCCAGCTCACGAGCCGACGAGAGACTCTTTTCCATCAGAAGTCTGCCAATACCTCTTCCGCGGGATTGGGGGAGAAGGTAGAACTTTGCCAGCTCGGCACACCCTTCCGGTAATCCTTCTGTAGGGTAAATACCACATCCGCCAATGATTTGTCCCTCTTCCTCTGCAATCCAGTAAGCTGATTTCGGATGCTGAAATACTTCGTAAAGCCGGTCGGTGTCACGATCGGTATATACCGTGCCGGGACGATCGATGCCAAACTCACGAAAGATCTGCCGGATAAGCGCTGCTAACGGAGCGTTGTCTTGAGGGGAGATAGGGCGGATGTGTACATTCATCGATTAATGCTTTGAAGATGTTGGAATTGGTGATTTATCGATATATTGCAACATCACATTGGCCGGAGCGCGTTTGTATGAGAGTTCGTTGGCCATGAATCGCATCGCCTGTTCCGTATGCCGGAAGTAATGCTTGAGTCCCGCACAGAGGTAGTTGTGGGCATTGGACTCTCCGGAAATTCTGACGAAGCGGTTTTTGGGACATTCCCCGTTGCAAAGCTTCAGGTATTCACACTGGCGGCAGGCTTGTGTCAGGCGCTCAGCCTTGTCGTTTCCAAACTGAATCTGCTCTTTCGATAGCATCATTTCGGTGATGGTTTTTTCCTTAATATTGCCCCGTTTATATTGCGGAAAGACGTAGTGGTCGCAGGCGTATAGGTCTCCGTTCGGGCTGAGAGCTGCCGCATGTCCGCAGGTAGGGGCGAAGATGCAGGTGCCGTGTGGAGCGCCCACGTATCCGGCCAGCGTATTGTCGAAAGTGGTGACATACACCCGCCCCACATCGTTGCGCACCCATTCGTCAAAGATGGCAGTCAGGAACTTGCCGTATTCCAGCGCCGGAACCGACCAGGAAGTGAGTGCAATGTCTTGCTCTTGGAGTGTCGCCAACAGCTCGGAGTCGGGTGCAAGCCTTTCCACCACCGGTGAGAACTGGATGTATTGCGCGCCAATGGATTTAAAGAAATGATAGACTTCCAACGGATATTTCACGTTGTAATCATTCACCACCGACAGGATGTTGAACTCCACATCATGCAACTGGAGCAGTTCCACCGCACGCATAACCTCAGCAAAAGAGCCTTTGCCTGCAATGTCTTTGCGGTAGCGGTCATGACAATGCTCCGGCCCGTCCAGTGAAAGTCCAATCAGGAAATTGTTGGCTTTGAAGAAGCGGCACCATTCGTCAGACAGCAATGTGCCGTTGGTTTGCAGTACATTGTCAATCTGGCGGCCACGGGCGTATTTCTTCTGGAATTGCAGCGCCTTGCGGAAATAGTCAATCCCGAGCAGCAGCGGTTCGCCGCCGTGCCAGGTGAAAAGCACCTGTTCGATGGGTTGCGCATTGATGTATTGCTGCGTAAACTCTTCAAGCAGGGCATCGCTCATTTTAGGAGAACTGTTCCTGGGGCGCAGTTTCTCTTTTTCGAGAAAATAACAGTAGTTACAGCGCAGGTTACAGGCTGCCCCAATGGGCTTAGCCATCACATAGACGGGATATTTGAGGGGATTGAATTGTATAGTTTTTTTCATTGAGTGTCGGGGAGTGTGGTTCATTGACCGATTAATTTATTGTCTGCAAAGGTGTTGATTTTATTTACAAATGAAAATACCCCGATTAAAGTATTTGCGTACCATAATCGGGGTATGATGTGAATCGGCAATAATGTTTCACCGGTTACCTTGCCGTTGAGCCCCTGATTGTTATAGTTAGTGTTGGCAATGGTAAGATCAGTGCCGTCAAGCAATTTATGTGGGCAGATACAAATACTCTCAGGTATCACACATCATACAAAGACTTTTCACATCAATAAAACCGAACTTTCAATTTAAAACAATCATACTCCATACATCATCAAATCATAAGAAAAGCACTTCTATATAATAATAATCTAAAAGATCAATCCAACCAACTTTTTCGGAGCATCCTTAGAGGATCCCTAGAGTGTCCTTAGAGGATCACAGGAGCATCATCGGAGGTTGAAGAAAACAAAGCCGTTTTTGCCCTCAAGACTTTACTCCGATTAGATACTATCGAGTAAAGGACTGGGATGTATATCTGATTACGAACTATAATCTCCCATTGGACACTCTTTTAAACTACAGAACACCTTTCTGACTCCTAACAGGAGGTGGCCGGTCTGAATCTGAAGGGGGATATCGCCGAATAAGTTGCCCGTAAATTGTTTATCAGCCCCAATACGGTTTGTAATCATCGTTCCGCCCTGATAGAGAAGAACCGCACCGATACCATATCCAATGCAGCGATGTTTCTCCAACTTATAGGGATTGTCTTGATGTTGAATATCAATGGATTACTATTTAGCTGCTTAGGATTATTGCGAGAATAGAGAACATTATTCGAGCTACAATGGACATTATAGCGCCGATAATGGACATTGTAGCTCCGATAATGTTCATTGTATGGCAGGAAATGGACAGTGTTGAAGTAGTATTATCCTATACTGTCACTCCATTGTGACTTGATGGGGGAATGTAACGCTACGTAATCCTTGTAATGCACTATGGAATTATTGCAAGCCTTTAACGCCCGATAATAATGTGATTTGTTGCCGGAGTAAAATTGTTTGTTGTTTTTGTGTTTATTTGATGTGACTTGGTAAAAGGGTTAGAAATGTGTGTACTTTTGTGGGGGAAGTGGATTTTAGAGAAACCGTAAGCTACCGGGATTTATGATATAATCCTCATATTTGTCAGGGATGCTTTGCTTCTCTTGTCGCAAGTATAGAAGGTAACTTCTGGTTCAAGTTTTTAAAACTTGAACCTAAAATAGGAGCAGTTTGTAACAACCTGAAAGAATATCAGTCTGACAACTGAACGAGTTTTGGGTCCAGTCCCGATAATCAAAAAAGATTTTCAATGAGAAAGGGCGAATTTATTTATTGTAAAGACGTTCGTTATTCGTTAATTGAATCAATTGGAATAGGAGGCTCTGGTGAAGTTTGGAAAGCTACTACAAATAACGAATACTATGCAATAAAATTCTTGCATTCTATCGAAACAAAAAAGGGTATTCGATTTGAAAATGAATTGAAATTCTGCGCGGAAAATTCTCATAAAAATATATGTTCTGTTATAGCAGCAGGCATGCATAAAGGTAAACGCTTTTATGTAATGCCTCTTTATACAAAAACTCTTAGAGAAATTATTCATGATGAAAAAGATGCTGATCTTTTAGTAAAGTATATTTTGCAATTGTGCGTTGCTATAAAGTTTGCACATAAGAATGGTGTTGTACATAGAGATATAAAGCCAGAGAATATTTTAATCGCCGGGAGAAAGTTAGTTCTTGCAGATTTTGGAATTGCTCATTTCAAAGACTCAAAACTAACTAAGCCTAACGATTTGTTGGTTAGTCGTAATTATTTAGCCCCTGAGCAAAAACTAAAGAATAATGCCAATAACATTGAGAAATCCGCTGATATTTATGCACTGGGATTGGTGATTAATGAATGCTTTACCAAGCAAAATCCGGCAGGCTCAAGTTTCAAAGTCATAGCTGACGATTATCCATTGTTTTTCAATCTGGACACTTTGGTGGAAAATATGACCAAACAAAATCCAATTGAAAGATTCACAATTGAAGATGTTATTGTTGAACTAAAATATATTCATGGTAAAATCAAGCAGGATTTACAAGAGATTCAGACTGTATTACTTGAAGATGTATACCCGAATGATGTTAGTAGAAAAACATTGAACAAAATCATTAATAGAGCAAGCGAAGATATATTATTTGCTAAAATGGTTTTTGAAACTAAATCTCTTGAAGAAATAAATAAAATCAATCTGAACTGGCACAAGAAGATTGGATATAATGTGGACTCCTTTTTGTTTAATATATGTTTTCAGGAAAGGATTTTGACGCTTTGCAAAAATAAGTTCGTTTATGAAAGTAATGTGTATAAGCGCAATAACACTTATACGCCTCTTAATCTGGACGAGAATAAAGAACATTTACTTTTGTATCACCAGATGAGCGATTTAATTGATCAATATCCATTGAAGTATGAATACGAAAGATTCTTTGATTTATCTGGGCAAATCCTAAAATACTTTTCGTCCTGCGCAGATTATCATTGCAAAGAAATCCTGAAACACATCCAGGAAAATGACCTTTTAAAAATGACTAAATACCATCTTTTAGATGCACCTGTTTTATGGATAGTTAGTGCATTGAAAAATACGATTGAGGAAAATAGGTCTGGAATGATCGAAGGTTATTCAAATATTTTTGGGGCACATTATAAGTTTAATTTAGATGAACATATTTCGATCAACTGGAGTCGCACAATAAATTATGAAACTAACGAAGATGATCTCGAATTGATAAAAGATAGTTATGTGGATGATGAAAAACAAATCAATGAAATACTTATAGAGTTCCAACGGCAGTGGCAAATAGTATTCAACAAAATTGACGAAAGATATTATTCAATAAAATTTAAGAGCTATCGGCAGTTTGAAAAATTCAGAAAGCACACTCATAAAGTAGCGAACTTGCCTGAAACGATAGATATTATAAAGGGGGAAATATTGGATATTATCAAGGAATATAATTATGCTAATGGTATAGTGGAGATAAAACTTTCGAGGGTGTTTTATATTGCAAAACCATTACCTATTATTCTTGGATTAAAAAAAGACTATGATTAGAATTAATCTATCAACTCTCTCTCTATTTGGCGCGAATTTGAGAAGTAACTTTTGGCACATCTTCTCGCAAGTATTGAAGATAACTTCTGGTTCAAATTTTCAAAACCTGGACCGAAAACAAAAGCAAGTTGTAACTGCTTAAAAGTATATCCGTTTGAAAACAGGAAAGGTAAGTTCGCATTGATGCTGATCGGTTTCCTTCCTAACGCGTCAAGCGGCCTCGAGCCGCGGGACGCTTGTCGTACACCGTCCTGCGTCTCTAAGCTGATTAATGGATACCGAACAGAAAATAAGTTCCCTCCGTGTTCAGAACCAGGTGCTGAGGAGTTCCGATTTGAATGCCTGACCGATAAAGGAAATCTCAGAGCCATTCTTTTATTCTCCCAACAGAAAATCTTCACAAAAACAAAGGGAGTGCGATTCACATCGCACTCCCTCACCCAACATACATCAAGACATCACTTCCTGTGCACTATTGACATCAGGAGATGGTTTGATTTATTCTTATTATCTTCTTCTAAACGAATTGTCTTTGAATGATTAATCTATGTGGGTACATCCATGTAGTTGATTACAGGGTGTATTTCAGCGTGATACCGTAAGTTCTCGGGTCGCCCAGTACACCTGCATATTGACCAGAGTTTCCGGCGCCCGGCAGCAATTGCTCGAAGTAGTTTTTGTTGAGCAGGTTGCGTCCCCAGAAGAACACTGATACTTTCTTTGAGCTGCGGAACCCGATGCGGCCATTCAGCAGGGCATATCCTTTAACTACCAGATATTTTGAAGGTGATGGGTTAGAGGAGAAGGTAGAGCGAGCATAAGTGTCAAGCGCTACGAAGAAATCGCCCTTCTGACCTAAGAATTTTGCCGCTGTGCTGTAATCACCACCCAATGAACCGGCCCATTTGGATACACCGGGAAGTTCGCCGCCGGAGATGTCTTTGAATGCTACCTGAACGCCGTTGTCGGTTTTACCGGTTTCCTCCAACGGAAGTGGTGCGTTTTTGAACGATAGGTATTTAGCATCAGTGTAAGCAGCAGAACCGTTGAAGGTGAAATGCTTATTCGCTTTGATATCCCCTTCGATTTCCACACCACGAACGCGAACTTTTTCAGCATTGGCCAGGTAACCGCGGTTTACACCTAGTTCGGGAGACTGTACCTGAGTCTGGTAGTCTTTGATATCTGAATTATACGCAGTAATATTTAGCGTAGAGAACTTTGTCGGAGAGGTTTTTACTGCTACTTCCACGTGGTGTACACGTTCCGGTTTGATTACTGCAAGGTCAAGTAACGGTTTACCGTCAGTTCCGGTAGGCAGACCGCCGAGGTTCAGTCCCACAGGCTTGTAACCGGTAGAGTAGGTTGCAAATGCATTGATGTTTTTTCTGAACTTATAGCTTACCGTGAATTGACCGGAGAAGTTGGTATTGTCCACATCTGCGTTGAAAGTCTGGTTGGTGTACACCGCATTTTTTAGTTTCAGCAATGCAGCATCAGTGGTTTGCAATCCGCCGTAAGTCTGACGGTCGAAGTTCACTTTCTTTTTATCATAATTGGCACGAAGCCCCGGTTGTACATGCAGTTTTTTGGTTACGGCCCAGTCTAGCTGTCCGAAGAGAGCACCACTGAACGTGTTCAGTTCTGAAGTGGTATGGATACCGAATCCGTCAAACAGACCGGTGGTTTTCCACAGTGCGGTGTTGGTCGTATTTTGGGAAAAACGCCAGGTATCCACACCCGATTCTTCAGTGTGATAAGGGTCCGATTTCAGATTCTGTCCGAATGCAAACAAACCGAATACACCGCTCAGTTTTTTAGAGAAATCACCTGCCCAGCGCACCTCTTGTGACCATTGCTGGTGTTTTGACGGAGCCTGAGACAAGGCTAATGCCTGAAGGCCGGTAAAGTCGCGGTCGTTGGATGGATTCCAGTTCCAGTAACGCCAAGCTGTGGTAGAGGTCAGTGTTCCTTTGCCCAGTTCTGTTTCGATATTCAATGAGACACCGCCCAAATCCTGGAACGAACGGGATGGAGTATCCTGGTCGATGACGCGGTCAAACGGATTGGTGCTCGGTAAGGTATAGCCGAGGTCGGCAATGATTTGGCTGAACTGGCGGTAGTTGGCACGAAGGGTAGGAGCGGTTCCGGCATACACCTGTGCGTAACCGTTCGGACGTTGGCGGGAAGCATCGGCAGCCAGGATAATGTCGGTTTTGTCAGATGGTCTGTATAGCAACTGCGCTCTGCCTCCCAGGTTGTTGAGGTCATTTACATGCTGCTGGGTGGCCACGTTGTAAATCAGTCCGTCGCGTTGGGTTCCCGAGAACGAGAATCTTCCTGCCAGCTTTTTGCTCAAAGGACCGGTTATGGATGATTTAGCCTGGATATAGCCGTAGTTACCGTAGCTCAGTTCGAAGTTTGCCCCCGGCTTGAAACTTGGCTTGCGGGTGGTCACATTGAATGCTCCGGCGGTGGTATTTTTACCAAAAAGTGTTCCCTGTGGGCCGCGCAATACTTCCACGCGCTCCACGTCGATAAAGTCGAGTGTGGTGGCAGCTGTACGGGCATAGTAAACACCGTCCACGTAGAAGCCCACACCCGGGTCGATGCCGTCATTGGTCAGACCGAAAGTGGTACCTAATCCACGGATACTCAGACCCGTATTGCGGGGATTGGACGAGTAAAGCTGTACGGTAGGGATTAACTCTTTGAGCCGGTTTACATTGAATGCACCGGCTTCGGCCACCTTAACACCTGTTACTACAGAGACCGGAATAGGGCTCTCCTGAACCGTTTCCTTGCGGCGACGTGATGTGACTACCACTTGATTTAAAATGTTATAATCCTGATGGAGGTCGAAAGTAAGCTCGTCCTCTGTATTTTCAATAATATATTCTTGTTTCTGGTATCCTGTATAGGATACAGAGATCGTCAGTGGCGGTTTTTTGCTTGTTTTCAGGATAAATTTTCCTTTTGCGTCAGTCTGGATAGCCGTATTGGTGCCTTCCAGTTTAAGGGTAACGCCGATGAGAGGTTCTCCGGAATTGCTGTCAATAACTTTTCCCGTGACTTGTTGCGCCAATACACTCACCGGGAGCGCTGCTAATATGAATAGAAGATAAGGTAGGTAAATTCGTAGTTTCATCTTTTTCAATTTTAGTGACTATTAATGTATTTGGGATATATGCGGTTGCGTAATAATTTATTACGAACGGTTTCGTGTAAAACGACACGAATAGTGAATGCAAGTAACAGAGATTGGATGGGATGCCGGAATGCAGAGATAATCCCGGGGTAACCTATTGGGTTTACCCGATTGAGAGGAGATACTTTTCATCAATTTTTCGTGTTGTGGCTACCGTTTCCCGAATCTGTTTTGCCGACGGACGAGGAAGTCGTTTGCCTGTTTTTATATAGAAATATAATGCCGGATAAGACTTGATTAATCCGTTACATTTGATAAAGCAAAATTATATCTACTGACGTTAAAGGAAAATACCGCAATCGGAGTATTTGCATACCCTGATTGCGGTAGATTGACGGGTATTTCCCGGATGAGGCTTATAAATAGAGGCTTTATTTATATTCAATCGTCACATTGTTCAATTTTCCGGTAAAGGCAAATGGTACCTTGTAACGGTCGGTAACCGGCGAGTTTCGGTCAGAACCCACATCAATGCCATCTTTGTAAACGGCAATTCTACCTTCGGAAGCAACAATGTCCCTTTCTCCCACTTTTTGGTCGTTAATGTAAATGGCTTCTGTTCCCGCAGGTGCATTATAATTTCTCGTCCCTTTCTCAGGTGCTTTGTAGTTTAACTCAAATCTCAACTTAGATTTTCCAGCAGGAACAGTGACGTTGGATTCCAAATATCGAACTATGCTTCCGGTGTTGTGAGCCACCTGAAATTTACCGTCTTTAATATACAAACTTAACCCATCGAACTCGGAACCTGTTGCAAACAATACGCCTTGTTCGGTTGCAGATTTTAGTTCAATATCGGCAGTGATGGAAAATGGGTCATTTTGAAATTGAGGCCCGCTATAAGTAAGCAATTGATCAATACCCGGGTACAAAACCACTTTTTTATTCAATCCAAACGGACTGCGGGCTCTGCCACCTGCACCATGTCCCAATGCATTATCATTTAATGGATAAACATTATATTTGATTGCTTCGGCTTCAAATACAGCTTGCAGTTCTTTTACCTTTTCGGGGAATTTGGCAGCCAGGTCAATACGTTCGTTGAAATCTTTTTTCAAGTCGTAAAGCTCCCATACATCTTTCGAGAAATCAGTTCCCGATTGGTGAAATACGGATGCTTTCCAACCGTCTTTCACTATGGCTCGCTTGCCAAATAGTTCGTAGTATTGCACGGTATGACGGTTTGGCGCATCGGCGTCTTTTAGTGAATACACCAAACTAGTACCTTCGATGGGTTGTTGTTTGTATCCTTTAATCACTTCGGGTACTTTTGCTCCGGTAAGTTCATAAATAGTTGGGGCAATATCAATCACATGGCCATATTGTCCACGAATGCCCCCTTTTTCCAAACCTCCATTCGGATAATAAACAATCAACGGTTGGTGAGTTCCACCTTCGCTATTGGGATCGGCTTTCCATAAACGGAAAGGCGTATTGGTGGCTTGCGTCCAACCCGATGGAGCGTCTTCGAACGAGTGTTCTGTACCAATTTTATCAATGTTCTTGTACAATTCGGCCACTTGTTTGTCTTCATCGAGGCTACTGATATATGGATTCAGACTTCCGTTTCTCGGGCTGTGGCTTGAACCATTATCGCCAATGCTCACCAGAATAACTGTATTCTTATCTTGTCCGATTTCTTTCAGATAGTCTATGATGCGACCAAATTCATAATCGGCATGAGTTAAGAAACCGGCATATACTTCCATGAATCGGGCATATACTTTTCGTTGTTCGGGTGTAAGGCTATCCCAGGATTTTACCGTCGGATCGCGATCGGGCAACACGGCATCGGCCGGAATAACGCCCAATCTTTTCTGACGGGCAAATACTTCTTCGCGGTACCAATCCCAACCTTTATCCAACTTGCCTTTGTATAAGTCGCTCCATTTCTTATCCACCTGATGAGGTGAGTGAATAGCTCCAGTTGCAAAATAGAGGAAAAATGGTTTTTCAGGCTGAATAGACTTTTGGTTGGCGATATAGCTAATCGCTTTATCGGCCAGCAAAGTAGTTAAATGCTTGGAATTTGGCTCAATGTCGATCACTTTTGTATCTTCATACAAATTAGGATGATATTGGTCGGTATGTCCAAGCTGGAAACCATAGAAATGGTCGAACCCGCGTCCTACCGCCCAACGGTCAAATGGTCCGTTGGCGGTGATTTCGTCGAGAGGAGCTACGTGATATTTACCTACGGCGAAATTGCTGTAGCCATTTTCGTGCAACACTTCGGCAATGGTTGCTTTGTCGCCCGGCATGATGGCATCGTAGCCTGGAAAACCCTGCGAACTGTAATTGAGCGTTCCCATGTGTACCGAATGGTGATTGCGACCGGTCAATAAGGCGGCACGTGTTGGAGAACTGACCCCCGTGGAGTGAAAGTTAGTAAACCGTAATCCATTGTTTGCCAAACTATCCAAAACCGGTGTTTGCATTAAGCCTCCGAATGCACTGGAGGTTCCGTAACCGGCATCGTCAATAAGCCAGACTAATACATTCGGAGCTCCGGCCGGGGCTTGTTTCTTTTCAGGCCAGGATTGCTCTGATTCAGCCAAAGTTTTCCCTATTTTTCCTTTAAATCCGGTGTTTGGGGTGACGTTAATTGCATTTTGTGCATACGTCCCTACAAAAAGTGAGGAGGCTACAATACCCAGTCCGCCTTTAATTAGTTTTTCTCTTTTCATACGTAAATTCTTATTGATTTATAAAGTCTAATTCTCCAATAGCTATCCCACTCTCACCGGCAACAGAATAGAGCAGATACCATTTGCTCCCTTCTACGAATAAAGCCGGATCTCGTAACTCACGGGTTTTTCCCCAGAATAATCCATACTTCGATGTCGTAAACGGGAGATTGGCTCCTTCGTAATCTTTCTCAGGTGCAACAATATCAATTGTTTGAGCTGATAGCGCTGATGTCGTCAGTAGAATACCAGCCAGAAGTCCTTTTTTCATATTTTCATATTGCTATTTTGTGATAGTTGCTTTAATCAGATTTTTAAAAGCATTGGCAGTCTCCTCCAGTATTTCCGATGAAGTCGTGTATTCATTGTCGGTCTTGACATGAAAGAACGGATGAGCGTATGAAACACCCACAAAATTTTTATACCCTTTTTGGGCAACATAAATTAGTTCACCACCCGGACTGTCATCGCTTTGAACCTTTACAGCGGTGATGTTACTAAAGGCATTGTTGAACACCTCTTTTTCTAAAGAGCTATAAAAGAACCTTCTTTGGGGATCTACATTAGCCTGTTTTACCAATCCGGTAGCAGTTTGCTTCCATTCCAGGGTAGCAGCTCCTGCTCCGAAATGTATCCATAGCGCTGTTTTTTCTACAGGTGGGGCAAATCTTTCTAAAAACTCATGTGCTCCTTTAAAAGCATGTTCATGTCCGGAATTTGCGGTGAAAACAAATGTGTAGTTGCTGTTTTGCCTGGCAACCCACTTAGCCAGAGCCAACCAGATACCTATACCAGAACCTCTTTCTCCGCCACATGTAACCCATCCGCTTATGGGAGTTGATACAACTATATATTTATCGCCATGCCCGATTGTTCCATATATGTTTCTACCTTTTACATCTCTGAACTGCCCCTGAATAGACAAAAGAATCTGATTATGTTGTTTAATGAAGTTCAATGCTTGAGATTCATCTTTTGGTGCAATCAATACGACTGGAATGGGCCACGGTTTCTGTTTCCAATCCGTATTATAAGCTTCTATTTCTCCTGACGGATTGTCGGTAATAGCAACAATGCCGGAAATACCTTTTCTTGCTAAGGAATCAATATACTCTCTGGTTTTAAGCCCCGATTCGGCCCCTTTTAATGGAAAATGTATAAGTGCTATATCTCCGGATTTTGCCAATTGGGCTTGTTGCAATTTACCTGATACTTCTCTGTTTATACTTTCGTTGACCCACCAGAGTGGAAATGCCTGAATGGTATCTTTCCCTGTTGCGAGATAAACTTTTTCTGGGAAAAACTGACGAATCGGAAATTCAAGAAAGTTTACTTCATAACCCGCAGATTTGAGTTCCGAACCTATCCATTCCGACGTCTGTATATCTGTTTTAGTTCCAGTCCTGTGCTCACCAAGCGAAACATATTTGTTCACCGTAGCAAATATCTCATTTCCATTAAACTCGCTTTGCTGTGCCCACACATTTAGGGGTAATGACAAAAACATGATGACTTTAAATGCTGATTTCAACATGATTAAATTGTATGTTTTGGGTAACTCAATGTTATCCGATTAGGGAAGGTTATATCTAAAGCAGAAAGAAGTCGTCTTAATGATTCTGAATATCATATTCCGACGACTTCTTTTTTTTGAAGCGAAAGTTATTTTACAACCTGATCAATTGTCAGTTTTTTCACTTTTCCTTTGAATGGAAACGGCCAGGGGTATGATTTAGTTACCGGAGAATTCAAGTCCTTCCCAACGCTAAGTCCTTCCCCGGAAATGGGATTCAGATATTTAGCGCGGGCTGTGATATTTTCCTGCGTCACTTTTTCGCCGTTTACCGAAAGAACTACTGTTTTGCTATCGGTAAACTCGACGGTTATTGTATTTAATCCTGATTTGAGGGTGTTTGTTGAAACTAACAGTTTTTCTGAAAGGCCATCATTCAGCAGATATTTGATCCTTCCGTTTTGAGCATACAAACTTGTACCTCCAAGCAACCCTCCATCGGCAAAAATAACTCCGTCGGAATTTATCCCGTTTGTTTCTATTGTTGCAGTTATTTTTATAGCACCTTTCCCAATGTTTACAGCGATTTTCTGATCAGTACCTTCAAGTATAACGGTCTGAGGTTTAATTACAGGTGCAGCTAATCCTTCCTGATAACTATGTAGCGGATAGACATTGTTTTTCTTAGCCTCGCTATCAAATAAATCCTGTAACTCTTTTAGCTTTTCGGGATTTTTATCAGCTAAGTCATTAACTTCGTTCCAATCCTCATTGAGATTATACAATTCCCATTTATCCTGACTGAATGGTCGCGGACTGAAATTTGGGTCAGTTCCACCCACTTCACCAAATACATTTCGCGGATGGTACACACTGGCTTTCCAACCCTCCTTGTATATAGAGCGGCCTCCGTGCAGTTCATAATATTGTACAGATTTGCGTGTCGGAGCTTTAGCGTCATTCACCGCATAGGCAAAACTGGTTCCCTGAATCGGTAATTGTGGATAGCCATTGATGCTCTCAGGAACATTTAGCCCCAATAACTCAACGGTGGTCGGGAATACATCAGATACATGCGAATACTGCGTGCGGATTCCCCCCTTTTCCTTAATACCTTTCGGCCAGTGAACAATTAAAGGATTGTGCGTACCACCTTCACTATTAGCATCACTTTTCCAATAACGGAAAGGTGTATTACAAGCTTGTGACCAACCAAGAGGGTAGTTCGGATTCGATTTTTCAGTACCTATATTGTTATATTGTCCTAAAAGTAAATCGATATTATTACCCAATGCCTTCTCTTGCTGGCCTAACCCAACCGTTCCTGTATAAGTTCCTTCCTTACTTCCGCCATTATCTCCGATAATCAGGAAGATCAATGTATTATCATACAAATCGTTGTCTTTTAGATAATCAATAACACGGCCAATTTCATGGTCGGTATAGGAAAGGTATCCGGCATAATTTTCCATGAATCGGGCAAAAACTTTCTTTTCATTTACCGAAAGACTATCCCATGCCTTTACACCTGTTTGGCGCGGAGGCAGAACCGTCCCTTTTTGCAAAAGACCGCGATCTGTTTGACGTTTAAAAGCTTCCTGACGGTACCAGTCCCAGCCTTTATCAAACTTACCTTTATACTTATCACTCCATTCTTTGGCAACATGATGGGGGGCATGTGTCGCTCCGGTAGCATAATACACAAAGAATGGTTTTTCCGGGTCTGTTGATTTTTGATTGGCAATGTAAGCAATAGCTTTATCAGCCAATAATTCATTCAGGTGTTTGGCATTGGGCTCAATATTAACCTGATTGATGCCATCTACTAACTGCGGATGCCACTGGTCGGTGGAACCACCAAAGAATCCGTAAAAATGCTCAAAGCCACGTCCGGTTGGGTACCGGTTAAAGGGGCCGTTAAGACTTTGCTGTTGAGGTTGAATCCCGTGCCATTTACCAAGTGCAAAAGTATTGTATCCGTTTTCGAGAAATACTTCACTGATGAGTCCGGCTTCCAAAGGGATTTCTCCAGTGTAGCCAGGCGCTCCTATCTGTAGCTCGGCATGGTGCCCCATGGCTACTTTGTGATGATTTCTTCCAGTCAGTAAAGCAGCCCGGGTCGGACTTGAAATTCCGGTTGTATGAAAGTTGGTAAATCGTAACCCGTCATTGGCTAGTGCCTCGAAATGGGGTGTTTCCACCAAACCACCAAAGGCTGATGAGGCTCCAAACCCCACATCATCAAGCAAAATCCAGACAACATTTGGTGCATTTCTAGGCGCTTTATTCTTTTCGGGCCATGCTTGAGTTGATTCATCAAGCGTTTTACCGATTTTACCTCCGAACGGTTGAAGCGGTTGGTGTTGAGCCAAGGTGACTTGTGTAACTCCACCTCCCAATAGGAGGGTAGAAGCCAACAGTTTTATATTTTTATTTTTCGATATCATTGTATTCAGTTTTTATTCCCATCCGGGATTTTGAGTAAGTTTTGGATTTCGCTCTCTTTCAGTTTGAGGAATCGGATACAAATAATGTCTGGGGACTACCACATTGGTTTTACCCACCGCTTTCAAGCTTTTACTCAATATTCCCCGTCCCAAAGGACCTTCTCCGGTAGCAATGCTGTCGGTTTCACGAATCAGATCAAAATAGCGCTGATATTCGCCAACCAATTCCAGCCTTCGTTCCAGATACACTGCTTCGCGAAACTTGTTCTGCGTAAGATCTTTCAAATCGGCTAATCCGGCTCTCTTTCTTACTCTGTTAACATAAACATAAGCGTTTGCAGGTCCATTCAATTCATTTTCCGCCTCTGCTCTTATCAGCAATACTTCTGCAAAACGTAATATGGTGGCATTCGCTTCAGAAACATTGGTACTTGCATAGTTCGGATCCCAGTATTTGTTGATAAACGGAACAGAATCGCCTGGTGCATTCAGTGTTATATAGGTTTTACCATTGGTCGGACTTACATATTTCGTGGTAAATGATACGTATTTACGTTTATCTCCTTTGGGGAATAATTTGAAAATGCTGAAATAATTATCATTACCAACCGTATAAAAACGGACCTGATCACCGTAAGATCCTTTCAATCCCGGCACACCTGATTTAATATCCCGGCTTAAAACCTGATTGGTTTGTACTCCATTTTTGAACTGAATTGAGAATATATGTTCTTTGCCATTTTTATAAGCCGGCAAAAAGACCTGACTATAATCTGCAAATAGATCATATCCGAAAGAACCATTAATCACCGAATCGGCATACAAAATTGAGTTTGTCCAGTCGCGTTTGGTAAGATACACTTTTGACAATAAAGCCTTGGCTGCTCCTTCCGTTGCTCGTCCGGTTTCCGGGGTGGAACCAGTCTTAAACAGAACTGAGGCAGTTTTCAAATCTGTTATAATCTGAGTATATACATCATCTACGGGTGTTCGTGCGACATCCAGGTCTTCAACACTTTCCTGAGTCTGATCTGTCAGCAACAATGGGACTGCACCGTACAAACGCACCAGGTTGAAATAATATAATGCTCTCAAAAAACGGGCTTCCCCCAACAATTTGTTTTTCAATTTCACATCCATCTCTATTCCCGGGATGCGGGCCAGTGCTACATTCGCTTTGTTTATTCCCGAATAGTGTTGTTGCCAGATTTCTTTTACCCGTAGATTTGCAGAAATATGAGATAGGACTGCCATTGTCCTCACATCGTTGTTCGGAGATCCGGGGCCTGCGTCGAGGTCATCCGTCATAAAGTCCATCCCGGTATTAAACAAGGAATTATAAATGGGTTGATTCCCATCTCCATTACTGGCGAAATTGTAATAAATCGCATTTACTGCAGCGGTACCATCAGCCGACGTTTTATAGAATTGTTCAGGAGAAATAAAAGACTGAGGTGTCTCTTCTAAGAGTGAGGAGCATGCCGTCAACCCCGATAATGCTATTATTGCTGTTAAAATATTTATTTTCATAAGATAGTAATTAATTTAGGCCGTACGTAACTCGTCCTCGTTTTCACGGAGAACGGCTTCATGATTGGCCTTTGATTTATGAATCAGAACTGGATGGTTAAGCCTCCGATAAGTGATTTGGAAGATGGGTATGCACCTGTATCAATACCTGCATTTACGGCGCTTTGTCCATTTACACTTACTTCGGGATCATAGCTTTTGTAGTTTGTGAATGTAAAGTAGTTTTGCGCTGATGCATATACTCGTAATGACTGAACTTTAAACTTAGATACCAGCTTCTTAGGGAAAGAATATCCCAGGGTAATATTTTTAATCTTCAGGTAGGACCCATCTTCGATATAGCGATCAGAAATGGAGACAGACGGATTTTCTTCGGCTCTGTGAACACTCGTATTGGTATTGGTCGGAGTCCAACGATTCAATAAATCGGATGATGCATTAGTGTAACCGGATCCTAAATCTATGTTCGCTCTCGTTCTGTTGAAAATTTTATTTCCGTAAGAACTATAGACGAAAACACTTAAATCGAAATTGTGATATTTGAAGGAATTGGTAATACTTGCCAAAAATGCAGGTTGAGCGCTTCCTACTATTTCTTTTACTTTATTTCCGCTTGCATCCAGTTTGTATTTCTGGCTTCCATCGGCATTCAGTCCGTCCGTAATATAGGTGTAAAATGCCCCCAACGGCTCTCCGACTTTCACTATTTGCGATGGTTGTGTTACGTTTGAAGGATCAACGGGTATGTAATAGTCGGCACCTCCCAGATCCAGAACTTTATTTCTGTTCAGCGTAAACACCACATTGCTAGACCAATCGAAGTGTTTTTTTCTTATGTTGGATGTTTTCAATCCTAATTCTAACCCCTTATTCTCAACAGACCCTGTGTTTTGAAATACACTATTCAACCCGGAGGAGAATGGAACAGGTACTTCCAAGAATAAATCGGAGGTCTTTTTGTAATACACGTCTGTTGTTAGCTGTATTCTGTCTTTCAATAGATTAATATCCAATCCTAGATTGTATTGTGCCGTTTTTTCCCAAGTAAGATTTGAGATTTTATAAGTACTGGGGGCTGTTCCATATACTAAAGCGTTGTTTATTGTATAAGGATACGATGATAATCTTGAGAATGATTGGTATGGACTAATTTCCTGATTACCAGTCAGACCCGCACTCAAACGGAGTTTTAAGACGTCAATAACTTTATTTCCCTTCAGAAAGTCTTCTTTTGCGACATTCCAGGCCAACGCTGCTGACGGAAAAGTACCCCATTTATGATTTTCTGAGAATTTTGACGAACCATCAGCTCTCGCCGTTAATGTCACGAAATATTTTTCATTATATCCGTAATTAACCCGGGCAAAGAATGACTGGAGAAACCACTGACTCGCATTTGACGTAGGAGTTAAAATAACCGAACCTGAGCCCATATTGTTATAGGTTGTTTCATCGGTCAAGAAGTTAGTTGCACCTGCTGTAACAAGTTCTGTAATGGAACGTTGTTGTGAGTTTCCGACCAACACATCCAACGAATGCTTTTCATGAAGCGTTTTGTTGTAGTTTAAAGTATTCTCGTTAAGCCAACTGATAGTATTCAGTGACCCTATTGAAGCTTGTCCACCTGTTGCGCTTTCATACAAAGATGATTGAAGATATCGGTTCTGTTTGTTACTAACAATATCAGTACCCAAAAGAACTTTTGCTGTCAGGTTTTTATGAACCTGATATTCTCCAAAGGCATTTGCCAGAAAGCGGGTGGTGTTTGTCTCATTGGTCGTCCCGTACAAAGTGGCAACCGGATTTGCCACAGCAGAACCGTAATTACTGAAAGAAGTGTAGTTCCCATTTTCATCTTTTACAGGTACAATAGGCACCATAGCTAACGTATTTTCTACTATTCCGGCAGGAGCTACGTCGGCATGTGAGTAACTGCCGTTTCCGAGAAATCCGAACTTCAGTACCTTGTTCACATCATGATTTACATTCAGTCGTCCGGAATATTTTTCAAATCCTGTATTGAGAATTATACCATCTTGCTTTAGATAATTGCCAGAGAAAAATAATTGTGTTTTATCAGAACCAGATGCTAATGACAAAGTATGGCTCTGCGTATTGGCCTTGCGGAAAATCTCATTTTGCCAGTCGGTGCCTTCACCAAATGCATCTATTTGCTCCTGTGTAAATAACGCAGTTTTTCCAGAGGTGGCCAATGCGTCATTTTTAAGAGCCGCCCATTGTTGTCCGTTTAATAAATCAATCTGTCGGCTTATCTGCTGAATGCCAGCATAACCTGAGTAAGTGATGGTTGATTCGTTTTTCTTTGCTTTTTTTGTGGTAATAATGATTACCCCGTTGGCTCCGCGCGAACCATAAATAGAAGTTGCAGAAGCGTCTTTCAATACATCAATAGACTCAATATCCGATGGATTAAGACCTGTGAGCGGATCAATTTTCGAACCGGTGGTAACACCTGCATCCACCGAACTGTTTCCATTATAAACCGGAATACCATCAATAACATACAAAGGTTCGGTTCCTGCATTAATAGATGAAGTTCCCCGGATTTGGATGGATGCTGAACCTCCCGGCTGACCGGTAGATTGAGTGACCTGAATACCACTTATTGCTCCCTGAAGCAATAGGTCTGGTGATGCTACCGGTAACGCTTTTAGTTCCTGAGGAATAGATGATAAGGAACCGGTGAAGTCACTCCGCTTTTGCGTACCATATCCCACCACAACCACTGTACTCAGTTTGTTGAAATCTTCATTCAGGTAAATGGTGACTGGCTCAGCATCATACACATCGACTTCCTGATATTTATAACCTACAATAGTGATGAGCAGCGTTGCCGGGAGCGATTTTACCTTAAGCGAATAATTTCCATTCACATCAGTGATGGCTCCGCCGGGTTGGCCTTTGATTTTGATGGTAGCGCCAATAACGGATAGTTTGCTCTTTTCGTCGATGATAGTTCCTTTAAGTAATACCTGTTGGGCGTAAGACGATAGAGAAGAGAGTGTAAAGAGAAGGAGTAGTATTCCTTGTCGGGAATAAGAGAGTAGTGGAAATCGATTTTGATTTCCGGAAAAAATGAATAATTTTGCCATACAATTTTTCGTGAATTGTAGCGGGCGCACCCTGAATCAGTTTGCCGACGGACGAAGGGGCGCTCGCTTTAGTTTATATTTAAAGATAGCAGCCTATTTCAAGGTTAGCAGTTTTTCGTTTAATTTGTTTTGTTGCTCTACCAGATCATCGCCTGAGAGATTGAGGAATCCCAGTTCGTGGTTGTATTCTTGCCCTTTTCTTAATATCCAGGATAAAAATCCAGTTAACTCGGGGTTAACTCCATCATTCTTGGCAACGACAAAGCTAATCTTTTCGACCGGAATGGATTCCACATTACTCTTTTCAAGCAGGGCAATCGCCTGATCCAGGTTTGAGGAATAAATTTGTTCTTTGACTTCGGTTTTCAGATCAAGCGGAACAATTGCCAAATCATCTTTTACTTTACGGGTTTGCAGGTCGAAGATGCTGTTGAAATTATTGAACGTAAATCCAATAGAGTCCTTTTTCACTGCGCTGATCAGGTAATTGTCATCACCAGTCACTTTTTTCCCTTTGATATCGGACGGGTTGAATCCAAAATGTTTAGCCAGCGTGACTGCAGTACATGCTTGCGTTTCACGGGTATAAATGTTGATGCGGCTTTTTATTTTTGATTTGGGCTGGTCTTCGTCGAACGGATCACCGTTGAAAACCAATAACTTCAACTCTTTTTTGCTGATGCCGTTTTTCTTAATTTCGTCCAGAAGCGGATTTTTCTTATTGCTAACCGGTAGTAGTGCATAACGGGCCACGTAAGTCAACTGTTGGTCTTTCTCCAGCTCATTTTCTGCCGGTTTTCGGGCGAGGATGGTCACGTTAGGTTCTTTCGAAGCGTTTGCTTTGCTGATAATCTGAATGTCAGCTTTCGGATTCTCTTTCTTGTATTCGGAGATCCATTTCTCAACTAAAGGATAAGCAAATTTAGCACCTTTGATATAAATGGTTTTGTCGCTCTTTTCCTGAGCTGTGGCGCTGACGGTAAGTGCCAAAATAAGGAGCAGGGGAAGTAATTTATTCGTTTTCATAATCTTGTAGTTTGCTAATTAGAAAATTTCCCGGTATTGCATAACCGGAGTAATAGTAGTTAATGAGAATTTTATCTGAATAATCTTATGTGCTTCAAAGGAAGGAGAACGTCAATATCGTTGAGATTTAAATAGCCTGATAATTGTCATTTTTTTCTGTTTCATAACTGTATAATTTTTGGTTATGGTTTATAATGCAAAGTTCTTTATTTGCAAGTCTTCCCGAAATCCCGTTGAATGGGTATATTCATACCACGTTTATGGGATATTTTGTGTTGCATAGCATTTTGTTACACATGGAATAAGCTGTTTATACTCAATTAGACTAAAAAATAAGATGCTTTGGCTCGAAAGAGTAGCGTAAATGTCAACCTGTACTAAGGCTTATAATTGGGATAGATTGTCACTTCTAAAGGCACTAAAAACAAAAAAGCTATTGCAGAACGAAGAGCATTCGATATTGACTGTTCCTGGTTTTGCAATAGCTTTTTAAGATGATTATTGAATAACTTAAATCTGGTACTCAATGGGGGGAGTTTCCACTTTGCCGAATTTAATCTTATTCCAGGCCCGTTCATGGAGATAGTATAGCGTCATTTTGGTAAATAACTCTACGGCGCCGATGGAGAAGGCAAACTTGATGTTGCCCACGATGATAAATGAGATGATGATCGTATCGAATGTACCGATGGTACGCCACGATATGGCCTTAATGATGCTGCGGTATGATTTTTCTGATGTCATGATGATATTGTTTGGGTTGTTGATGTGTTGGGTTTTTTCTTTGCAAAATTTCAATCGAATCGATAATGCAAAGATGCACCAACTTCATCCCCCAATAAATACCATATTCAGGGTAAATCGATACCTCGTTTGTAGTAATTTGATGTAATTCAACTTTTCCAAAGTTCTAAACTTTGGAAAAGTTTCCAGTCCGGTTATTTAGCTAAATGCTCCTTCCAGATACTTGCGGGTCAGTTCTTGCTTCGGATTTTTAAATACCTCATTGGCCGGACCTTCTTCGATTACTTCACCCAAATACATGAAGATGACATGGTCGGCGATGCGCAGGGCCTGACGCAGGGTGTGCGTCACCAGGATAATCGCATATTCTTCTTTCAGCTTCACGAAAAGCTCTTCGATGTGGCGGCTTGAAATGGGGTCGAGAGCCGAAGTGGCTTCGTCAGCCAGGATAAACTGAGGTTCCACAGCCAGTCCACGAGCCAGACAGAGGCGTTGTTGCTGACCGATGGAAAGCTTCGCAGCCGGAGCGTGCAGACGGTTTTTTACCTCGTCCCACAGTCCAACCGCTTTTAGGTAATGCTCCACCGTGCGGTTCAGTTGCTTCTTGTTGCGGATGCCGTGTATGCGCAGTCCGTAAGTGATATTGTCGTAAATGGACATCGGCAGCGGGCAGGGGCGCTGTGACAGCAATCCCATCTTTTTGCGGATGTGGGTTACTTCCGCTTTTTTATCGTAGAGGTTTTCGCCATCGACGAGTACGCTTCCATCGAGAGTCACATTCTCCGTGTTGTCGATTAAGCGGTTGAATGTCTTTAGCAAAGTCGATTTACCGCAACCCGAAGGGCCGATGATACAGGTAATCTTCTTGTCGGGAATGGCCAGGTTGACATTTTTCAGAATATGATTTTTCTGAATGTGAACGTTGAGGTTTTCCACCTTTAGTTCGGCGCCAACTACGTTGTTGCGGATTTTATGATTGGGAATGAAAGCCGGTTCTTCCTGTTTTGATTTAAACAGGCTGAGGAAAGAACGGCGTTCGGTCACCGGTTCGAGGTTGAGGGCAGGAATGCCAAAATCATTACTCTTCATATCTCCTTATGTGTTTTGATGTTGTTTGCTTTATACTTTGTGTTTGGAAAACTTGTTGGTAACGATTCTTCCGAGGATGCTCAGGATGAGTACGATGATGGTCAGGATTAATGCCGCAGCGTAGGCGCGGTCCTGCACATCGGCCGACGGACTGCTCAACTGGAAGAATACCGACAGGGGCAGCGTAGCGGCCGGTTGGCTCAGCGATGTGGGGATGCTATCCGAAAATCCGGCGGTAAACATCACCCCAGCAGCATCACCAATGGCTCGGCCGATGGATAATAATGTTGCGGTCGCAATGCCCGGTGCAATCTGTCGCACCACCACTTTGATGGTTTCGAGTCGGGTAGCGCCGAGCGAGTAGGAGGCATCCAGCAAATCACGCGGAAGCTGTCGTGCCACCTCGTCCATCGAGCGGATGAAGATGGGGATGATCAGCAGTGTGATGACCAGAATACCTCCTCCGAGTGATGTTTTCAATCCCAGGAAAATCATGATGGTAAAGGCAAATGCACCATACACGATGGAGGGAATGCCAAACAGGATGTCGAATGACAATCGTGCCAGATAGGCCAGTTTCGATTGTCGCGAGAGATATACATTCAGGTAAAAAACGACCGGAATACTGATAAGCAAGCCCAGCAGGGTAGAACCTCCCACGATGTACAGCGAACCGACAATCGCATTAAGCAGACCGCCTTCACCGCCGATGTAGAATCCTCCGCTCGGCAGCTTGGTAATCATGTCCCAGTTAAGCGCAGGCAGTCCCCGCTCCAGGATGGTATATAGGATGTTCCCGACAAAGGCAAACACCAACAGGGTAGCCAGTATCATCAGGACTTTGAATATTTTTTCTTCGATGAAGCGCATATCTTAATTTGTAAATTAGCAGATTAGAGAATTAGCAAATTTGAAGATTACAGGTTAAGGACCCTCAATCCTTCATTCCCTCAACCCCTCAAACCTTTTCAATTCGATGTAACACAATCCGTGACCCTGCATTAAACAGCAGCACTACGATAAACAGGAAGAATGCCGCCAGCATCAGGGCTGATTCATAAAGCGGAACAGAGAGCATTTCTCCGTAATTATTAGCGATCAATGCAGGTAGCGGGTAGCATGAGTCGAATAACGAATGCGGTATCTGGGGCAGGTTTCCGCACACCATCAACACGGCGATAGTTTCTCCGAAAGCGCGGGAAACGGCCAGCACCACTGCGGCGATAATACCCGGAAGGCTTTTGCGCAGGATGATCAGTTTGGTCGTTTGCCAAGGTGTCGCGCCCAGTGAAAGAGAAGCATCACGCAACTCACGCGGAACCGATGAAAATATCTCGATAAACAGGCTAACCAGTAGCGGCAGGATCATAACTCCCAACACGATACCGCCAGCCAGTGTGCTGTAGCCTGTGGCATATTCCACAAAATGAGGGGCCAGTTTCTCCGAAATCCAGGGCACGATGAGCAGGATTCCCCACACGCCATACACCACCGAAGGAAGTCCGGCCAGGATATCGAGGGCAGGAAATACCCATTTCTTAACGTATGTTTTGGAGTGCTCGGTCAGGAATATGGCTGTCAGCAAGGCAATCGGTAGAGCCAGAACAATAGCCAGTAGGGTAATCCAGAGCGTGCTGAGGATAAAGGGCAGGAACCCGAATTTTGCTTCGCCTGGTTTCCATTCTGATGAGGAGAGTAATTCCCAGAGGGATTTGGTTTCAAAGATGGGTGCCGATTTCAGGTATAGTCCGATGGCGATGGCAATTACCAGCAGCACAGAGGCAATGGTAATAACCAGCATGGTACCTCCGGCTATTTTTTCTTTGAGAATTCTGTTGTAAGCAATTGATGACATGATGTTGGGTGCGATTTTGTTTTTTGATGCAAGAGCTCAGGTCTGAGCCGTGCAATCTTTTTTGTTCATCGTTGAGCTCAATTATGAGGTTTTGGGTTTGTTTTCTTCATACTTGAGCTTAGTGATGAGCTTTTGAACCTTTTTTCCTTATCACTAAGCTTAGTGGCAGCCTTTTTTACTTCAGTTTAGCCAGATTAGCTTTCAGCTTGTCTTTATTCAATTGGATGTAACCCACGGCGTTGCTGTATTTTTGGCCTTCGGTCAGGATAAATTTCAGGAATTCGACTACCACCGGTTTTGGTTTACCGTTTGAAACCAGGTAAAGGTCACGGGCGGGAGGAGAAGGATATTTACCTCCGGCAATGGCACGGATTAGCTGGTTTGAATTGGCGTAAAACTGTTCGTCCGCATCTATTTTTCCATTATTATTAATGTCGATAGGCAAAACGAGGATGCCGGGATTCGGTTTTTTGCTCTTGATATCATAGGCATAAGAGATATTGTTGTAGCCAAATGCCAGCGGGTCCTTTTGCACGGCAGAGGCGATGCCCGGGTCACCGAAAACGGCGGTACCCTTCAGGTCTTCCTGTTTTTTGCCGAGGAATTTAGCCCAGGTTTCACCCGCGCCACAAGCATCCGAACGGGTATATAGGTGTACCGGGACGCTGCTTTTTACGCCGGTAATATCCCCCCAGTCGTTGAACTCTCCGGTGATAAAGAGCTTTTCAGCTGCCTTTTGAGAAATTCCCTTAGCCAGAAGCTCTTTGATTTTCGGGTTTTTCGCGTTGATGGTCGGCACCACGGCATCTTTAGCCACGGCGAATGCCAGAGCTCCTTTTTTGACTTCATCCGGGTGGATTTCGCGGGAAACCATGCCGAGGTCAACCACCTTTGCCAAAGCATCGGTGATTCCCTTACCTGCGCCACCGGCTGAAATGTCGATTTTTACTTTCGGGTGAAGTTTTTTGAACTCATCGGCCCATTTTACAGCCAATGGATAAAGAGCGAAGGCGCCCGATAGGGAAATTTCTCCTTGCAATTCGTTGCTTGCTGCTTTCGCTTTGAATGGCAAAGCCAGCAAAAGTGTCGCTAAAACGAGAAGTGAAGTGAATTTTTTCATCTGATGTGGGGTTTTAATGTTTCTTATTGACCTATATTTGTTAGAGGTAAATCTTTACTTGAAATTGATACTGCAAAGGTGGCCACTATACAGGCCGAAAAGAATACCCTGATTTAGGTATATCCATACTTAGTTTAGGGTAAATTGAAGTGAATTATGTTTGAAAACAGATTTTTTCCTACCGAAATGGTGGTGAAAAAGCCATAATTCCCCATTTTGCTTTACCTTTGCCAATGGATTAATACTAATCTTATGAAACGAGCTTGACGTAATGTTTATCAAAGTTGATGACATTGTATGCGACACCGATAGCTATCGGTACCATACGTAGCCCAAACAAAATAATTAATGACGTATGAATAAGCCCACATTTGTCTTAGCAGTCAATCAGGATCTCATCCGTTTGGGATTTGAATACCTGATACAAGCCGAAATCCGCAACCATCCTATTGAGATTGTAACCACCAAATCGGAATTACGTCGTGCATTGGCGATGAACGACCTTCCGGTAGTGATTGTTGATTTCGAGACCTTCGATTTTTCCGGGATTGATGAGGTTGCAACGCTGGCGCAGGCTTTTTCCGAATCCAAATGGCTGTTTGTCTCCGAGAAGGTCAATGAGACATTCGTGCTGCCTTTGACCTCAGCATTGCCGGGCGCCAACTTTATCCTCAAAACCAATACGCACGATATCGTAGTGGCGGCCCTTCAATCAACAATGGCCGGGAAGAAATACTTTTGCAGTGAAGCGCTTGATGTGATTCTTGAAGGACGCACCCGCAAGCACATTGACCATAAGAGTCTGCTGACACCTACTGAAAATGAGTTGGTGCAGCTGTTGGCACAAGGAAAAACCACCAAGGAGATTGCCGAAGAACGCTGCCTCAGCCACCATACGGTAAATACGCATCGCAAAAATATTTTCCGTAAACTGGAGGTAAACAGTGTGCAGGAGTTGATTAAATATGCGTTGAAGCACGGGTTGGTGGATTTGACTGAATATTATATATGACCTCCCCCTTCCCCTCCAAAGGAGGGGAGAAAGAGTCCGTTTTGAAACTGAGGAAACAGAATTAACTTACAAATATTAATGACCGCACTTTCCATCTCTCTCCCCTTAGGGGAGTCCCGATAGCTATCGGGATGGGGTGGGGTCTCTCTCTTATTATTATGCAAAAAGATTTCACTACCGGTATTATCAGTACCGGGTATTTCAAAAAAGACGCATACAATGCTTTGCAAATGCCGTTGTATGCCAATGCCGCCTACGAGTTTGAGTCTGCGGAAGCGATGGCGGATGCTTTTCAGGGTCGTTCGGCTGAACATACCTATTCACGTATCACCAATCCTACTGTTCAATATTTTGAACAAAGAGTACAAAAGATTACCGGTGCTGTCGGTGTGACGGCTTTAAACTCCGGGATGGCTGCCATTACTAATGTCATTCTTGAACTGGCCTATGCAGGGGCAAATATCGTGACCTCATCGCATCTTTTTGGTAATACATGGTCGTTACTCAGTAGTACGCTAGCTCCATTCGGACTCGAAACCCGCTTTTGCGACTTAACTAATCCCGAAGAAGTCGCGGCTAACGTGGATGAAAATACCTGTGCAATTTTCCTTGAAATCGTAACCAATCCGCACCTTGAAGTGGCTGACCTGAAGGCTTTGTCAGCTGTCGCTAAAAGCAAAAATGTACCATTGGTGGCCGATACGACCATTATCCCGTTTATTGATTTTCATGCGCAGGATTTTGGGGTAAATATTGAGATTGTTTCCAGTACAAAATATATTTCGGGCGGTGCGACAAGCATTGGCGGCCTGGTTATAGACTACGGCAATTTCAACTGGAAGCATTCGAAAAGATTGGAAGCATTTGCCAAACAATTCGGACCGATGGCTTTCACTGCAAAAATGCGCAAAGAGATTCACCGCAATGTAGGAGCTTATATGTCACCTCAAACGGCACAGTTGCAGACTCTCGGATTGGAGACCGTAGAATTGCGTTTCCGTCAGGCTTCCAATTCTGCAAAAGAGCTGGCAAAGCGAATGAAATCACTGACTGGTATTAAACATGTGAATCACATCGGATTGGAAGACCATCCTTACTACAGTATAAGCAAAGAGCAGTTTGGTGAATATACCGGAGCCATGTTCACCTTTACGCTTGACTCTCAGGAGGCATGTTTTGCATTTCTTGATAAACTGAAGCTGATACGTCGTGCTACAAATCTGTTTGACAACCGCACGTTGATTATCCATCCGGCTTCTACTATTTACGGCACATTTACGCAGGCTCAGCGTGACGAGATGGATATTGACGATTGTCTGATCCGTATTTCCATAGGGCTTGAGTCTGTTGATGATTTGTTGGCAGATATTAAGCAGGCGTTGGTATAACGTTTTGATTGTCTGTTTTTAAGATGAAATGTAATTAAACCGGGATTTTAATATTACTCTGGGGTTTTCGTTTAATCTGCCGGATACGTCTTTGTTTTTAGGTTCTCCCTTTAAATAAAGACGTGTCCAATGGATTTCGAAAATCCTTTTTTTGTATCATATACTATAGCAATAGCTTCATATTAGTTTTTGTCTTTATTTAAAACCAGTATAAACAAAATAGTATTCTTGTTGTTTTTAATATAGAAGATCGAATGAAAGAAAGACATAGTCAGTTCTGTATTTATATTAAAGGCTATTGATCTATAAGCTGAATTTTATTACGTTGTTTTGTATTGTTTGCGCAGATATTCTGTGAGTTGAAAAGTATTATTTTTTGTTGTCTGACCTGTTGATTTAAACTCAGGTCTGACCGTTATAAGAGTAACTCTGTATATGTGATTAGGCTATTGTCCTGTTTCTGAAGATAGAATATGATTTAGCCATTTTATTTTGATTATAACGTAAGATTTAACCTAAACCTTTTTTGTGATGTTGTCGGCGATTAGATTTCTAATACTCGCCCTTTGTTGCTACTCTCATTTTACACTTACTAAAGGGCAGTCTGTGCGAACACTCTACACCAGTCATGCTAATGATAATTGGTTTATGAGTGCTGGAATTGGAAACAGCGTGTATCTGGGTGAAGATATTTATCACAATCAGCTTGTTTTCAAAGATGTGATCATTCCAAATATTAATGTTAATGGAGGAAAGTGGCTGACACCATCGGTCGGAGTCAGGATGGTAGCTGGTTTCTGCTCTTTGGGCGGTGAGAATCCACGGTCTTATCTCAAAGTAAAGGAGGATCCGGTCAAAGAACGGATTAATATTCTGGAAGGACATCTCAATCTGATGGTGGATGTATTCAATCTTTTCGACAGCTACAACCGACATCGGAAAATAACAGTAATTACTTATGCAGGTCCGGGAGCTACACGTACGGTTAATAGTCTCAATTTTCCCCAGAATTTTCATCTGAATCTAAAAGCAGGAGGAGTGGTGAAATATAACCTGAGTGAAGCTTTATCCGTATTTACGGATATACAGGGGACGGTCATACCAGTTAGTTATCAGGCTAATAAAGACTTTGATTATGATGGGCTTGTGACTGTGTCAGCAGGAATTAGTTATGTATTTAAGGGTAAAAAGAGAGGGTTTATACCTGTTCAGTATTACCTGACCGAAGCTGTTGCTGTTACTAACGAAGAATAAAAAAACGTGATTCAAAATATAATCTATTTTGAATCACGTTCCTATCTTATCTTAAAAATGAATGCGCTTAAATAATCTCACCGCTACCGTAGCATAGTTTACTTTCGGTATCGTAAAGCACGCCGAATTGCCCGGCTGCAATACCCTGGATCTTCTCTTCAGAACGGATGCGATAAATGTCTCCGATTTTCTCCAGTGTACCTTTTGTAAATTCAGGAGTGTGGCGGATTTTAAACGTAATATCCCGCTCTCCTGCGAACTCTCCAAACGGATCTCCGCTGATAAAGTTAAATCCTTTCAGGTTAACCACATTACCGTATTGCGTTTCGGGATCATATCCGTTAGATACGAAGATGACGTTATTCTCAATATCCTTCTTCACCACAAACCACGGACCTCCGCTGAGACCGATACCTTTGCGCTGGCCGATGGTGTGAAACCAGAACCCGCGGTGTGAGCCTAGTACCTTGCCGGTCTCAAGCTCCACAATCTTACCCGGTTTTTCCCCCAGATATCGCTTGATGAAGTCGTTATAGTGAATCTTTCCAAGGAAGCAGATTCCCTGGCTATCCTTACGCTGGGCGCTGATCAGGCGGGCTTCTTCGGCAATGCGACGCACTTCACTTTTTTCATAACTCCCGATGGGGAACATGATTTTGGAAAGTTGCTGTTGTGTAATCTGTCCGAGGAAGTAGGTCTGGTCTTTTACTGCATCTTTAGCGGTAGAAAGGTAGAGTTTACCGTCATGTTCTGTTGTGGTAGCATAGTGACCGGTTGTGATTTTATCAAACTCCTTGCCCCAGTTCTGCTCAAAGTAGCCGAACTTAATCATTTTGTTACACATCATGTCGGGGTTGGGCGTGAGGCCGCGTCTTACATTCTCGATGGTGTAAGATACGACATGCTCCCAGTACTCTTCGTGCAACGATACCATTTCCACACGGCAACCGTACTTTTTGGCAAGCCAGTTCACGATTACCATATCGTCCTCTGCCGGACAATCGATGTAACCGTGCTCGTCTTCCATTCCGATTTTGATGTAAAAGATCGTTGGGTCGTAACCCTGTTCTTTCAACAAATGGACGGTTACGGAGCTGTCCACTCCTCCCGATACCAATGCTGCAATTTCCATAAAAACTCCTTTTGCTATAATTTTTGGACGTGCAAAGATACAATCAAAGCTGTCCGGATTATCTTAATGTATGTAATTTAGTCTTGGCTTTGAGCTATTTAACTAAAAGAGGGTCTGCTTTCTACCCAAAGTTATAGAAAAGAAAAACGTTTGACTATCATTCAGATAATCAAACGTTTACTTCGTTGTCCCACAAGGATTCGAACCCAGACTAACAGAACCAAAATCTGCTGTGCTACCATTACACCATGGGACAATCACATTGCAAAAGTAGTGCTTTTTTCTGAATCTGCAATACAAATGAACTGTATTTGCTCTCTGGAACGCCCATTTAGAAAGGGTTTCATGGCTATTTTATTGCTTTTCAGAAAGATAAGATGGAGGTTTTTTGCATGAAAAATCTGTTAAAATAATTTGGCGCGATTGAACATAACCATGAGTGGCGATGTTTACCGAATTATTTATCCAAAAATGAAGATGTGATGGAATTCAAAATGTATGTCCCCCCGAAGAAATTTTCACTCAAAGAGGTTGTATCTTATGCAGACGGCTCTGTAGTCAGCAAACAATCCATTAAACAGTCCGGTGGAAATGTTACTTTTTTTGCCTTTGATAAAGGAGAAGGGCTGAGCGAACATACGGCACCGTTTGATGCCATGGTGGTGGTCATTGAGGGGCTGGCAAAGATTACCATCGACGGACAGCCTTACGAGCTGACCGAAGGTGAGGCTATCGTCATGCCCGCACACATTCCGCACGCTGTTTTTGCTACCGAAAAGTTTAAAATGATGTTGGTGATGGTGAAGGGGGATAAGAAATAAATCTTTGAAAAGCAAATAGAAAAGCTGTCCGGATTTTTAATTCCAGGCAGCTTTTCTATTTTTAAGTCCGGTCAAAATCTTTGTAGATTTAGTTACGTTTTTCCTTTTCCAATTGTTTTACTGCCCAATAATCAAACCAGTTGAATGAAAGCCAATGTCTGTTAGTCACTCTTTGTCGATAATTTGTATCCAGATTATCCCTTTGGTTTAATGGAACATAGATAAGAGTCTGATCTGATAGTTGGTACTTATTGTAGTTGGCATCTGTTTGGTTGTGAAAATGATTATATGATGCAATCATCAAATCCCAATTGAATAGTCCGAAAAGTATCAGTGCAGCGTAAATACCCCACATACTTTTACGAATAAAGTAGAAGAAGGATTGTCTGTTTTTAATCTTTATTGCAAGATAAACGAGCATGATTCCAGTTAGGATAAGGAACATGAATACACCTATTCGTTTATAAGTAAGGCCCCACTCACTGATGTAAAAGATGTTTCGAAGAGCGACGGACATGAGCAGAAATCCATTTTGATAAATCCAGATATACGATAAAATCTTTAATTGCCGGTTATTTCTGATGAAATTGAGATTTCCCCTGAAAGTAATTAATAATACCCCAACTGAAATCAGCACACTAAAAATCAATGAGTAAGTCCCTGTGTGGACAAAGTGGGAGAGGTCTCCCGGGTCTTCAGGGGTAATTCCTATCCAGACAGTTGACACGTCAGTGAGATTTACGACAAGTAACAATGCATTAAGTATAACTATACTCCACCATTGTGTTTTATATTCTTCCTTTAATCCCATACTCATATAATCAGAGACCAACTTTTCTTTTTTTCGTAATTGGATATCGCTTTGTTCGACCTCCCACTTTGATAGGGTTGACTCCTGGAAACGGAGAAAAAAGAGTGAAAGGAATAATAAAACAAAAAGGTAATGGATAATATCGAACGGTTTGATTGTCTTGAAAATCAATTCTATGAAATTGTTTAATGGAATAAAGATACCCTCACATAAGTGTCTGAACTGCTGGTTCGCAGAAGTGAAGATGAGAAAAAATATGATGAAAAGCATACCAATGATACTTATGCGGAGTAATTTGTTTCCGATCCTGTTTTTTAAATTCTTTGTTTTGTTTTTGTAAAATAGAGTCTGAATCACATCTCCCAATAATCTTAGATCCAGTACGATTCCTTTACCCCAATGGATTAGAAATGAAAGTCCCGCTGATGGCCATAACCTTAATTTGGGGGATTGGGTAACGCTCAAAAAAGTAAGCATACTCATGTAGTAAATGCTTTTGCTAAAGATGTTTCCGTTAATTACAACACCCACTGTGCTGACAAAGAATGCCAATGCCAGCCACTTAACTATCGGAAGATTCCGTTGTTCCGGTTTGTATAAGTAAATCATACCGATGAGTAAAACTGAGAATATAAGAGTGTTAATTCCAAGTTCCTGATACCACATAAGCAAACAATACAGGCTTGAGCCTGCAAGAAGACCGGCGAATAATTTTACGTTTTTCATATTGATGTATTGTTTATAAAGTACTCTGAAATGCAAAGTGAATGTGCAAAAAAATTATCCCATACTTTTAAGTAAGGCTTCAAGGCCGTTAATGTGCTCTTCGAAAGCAATTTTACCAGCATCGGTAATGTGGTAGGTTGTATTGGGTTTTTTACCTACAAATTGCTTACGAACTTCAATATACCCCAATTCTTCCAACCCCTTGATGTGGCTGGAGAGATTACCGTCTGTCAGGTTCAGCCATGATTTAAGGGAGTTAAAGTCAACGCTTTCATTGACCATAAGCGTTGACATTATCCCTAATCGAACTTTACTTTCGAAGGCTTTATTGAGCTTTTCAATCGGGTTTTTCATTCGACGGCTTTTTCGTATTTGAAATACATTACGATTCCATAGATGATGTGAAGAAGTCCAAATCCTAAACACCAGATTTCAAGAGAGTATTCGGTAAGAAAACAATTCACAAATCCTGTAGCCAGAAATGAATAACCAAGGAAACGAATGTCCCGGTAGGTGTAATGTGAAGCATTAACCATTGCCAGTCCATAAAACAAAAGCATTACAGTTGTAATATACTGTGAATGGTCAGATATTCCCATAGCTATTGATAGGATTCCTCCTGGTAAAAGTCCTGTAAATAAGGTCTTATGTATTTTTATAGCCGTAGCTGAGAATATGGAATCGCCCTTTTTACGGGCTTTTCGTTTAGATAGAATGACGGCTGTTAATACAGATATCAGAAGTATAACTATTGCTATAGCTGCAACATAAATTTTACGCTCTGTCGTATGGAGAGCAGTCATTTCTAATAAAATATAGTGAATGGAATATGCCCCCAAAAGAGCATAACAACCAATAAATACTCCTGATATACCGCTTAAAGATAGGCATTTGGAGGAGCGGTTCATCATTTCTCGAATCTCCTTTATAGATTCTAATGCTTCGTCGTTTTTCATAAGATAAAGTACTTTGAAATGCAAAGTAATGGGATAAGAATTTATTATGCAAGAAAAAAGAGAGAAAATAAATGGGAAATATATATCAATAAAAAAGTGTTCGGTCAATCACAATCGCAGCAACACGCTTTACCTTTTGCTTTTTCAAAGGCTTCTTTCCCTTCCATAATGGAGAAATAAATCAAACCAGCCGCACCGATTGCATCAGCATAGGCAAATCCGGTTAGTTCGTAAATCAGGCTTGACATCAATAATACTACCGACATATAGACGCACACCCTGGTGCAATTGGCATCGGCAAGGATGGGTGAGGAATCGAGCTGGTGTCCGATCAGCTTTTTGGCATTCATCAGCCATATCATTACCAGGATGGAGATCAGCGAAATCACAATTCCCCAGAGGGTAGTTTCCGGTTTGTGGTGTGTGATGATATTTACCACAATTCCCGCCAGCAAACCTGCTGATAAGAGATAAAATGCCGTACCGGTGATTTTGAGCGCCGTGATTTCGAAATAGCTCTTCGGGCTATCCGGATTTTTACCGATACGGCGAATCATCACCGCAATGCCAATGCCCGACATCACCTCAATAAAACTATCCACCCCGAAGCCAAATAGCGTCAACGTATCATCGGAATATCCCAGAATCATCGAAACAACTCCTTCGACTACATTATAGAAGATGGTGAAGAGGCTCAGTGCATAAGCCTTTTTGTAGAGTATTTGTTCCTTTTCAGTCATAGCTTTGTTTTTAATTTTTCAGAACAAACTTACTTCTAAAAGGTTTGTATTGTACTGTTTCAATTAGTTTTAGTCATTAAACCTGTAAATCTTATAAGTAAATAGTCTGATAGTATAACAAATTCCGCTCAATGCGGCTTTAACTTTGCAATCAGGATAAAGTGCCGAAGGGATTCAATCCCTCAATTAATCAATCCCTCAAACCCTAACATGTATGTCAACCATAAAGAAAAGTTTCCCGGTCATGGGAATGAGTTGCGCCTCCTGCTCAGCCAGCGTGGAGAGCGTGCTGAAGATGCAGCAAGGAGTATCGTCCGTTTCGGTCAATTTGGCCAATGCCATGGCGATGATTGAATACGACCCGAACAAAACCTCGCCCGAAGCATTGAAATCGGTATTGAATAATGTCGGCTACGACTTGTTGGTTGAAGAAGAGGCAGGCGAGCAAGTGGAAGAGATTCACCGCACACAATATATACAGATGCAGCGTAACACGATTCTGGCCGGAGTCTTCTCCGTGCCGGTGGTGATTATCGGAATGTTGCTGATGGATATCCCTTATGCCAACTGGATTATGATGGCATTGACCCTGCCTGTGCTGACTATCTTTGGCCGGAAGTTTTTTGTCAATGCCACTCGTCTGGCACTGAAAGGGCGTTCCAATATGGATACGCTGGTCGCTATGAGCACCGGCATTGCTTTTCTTTTCAGCCTTTTCAACACGGTTTACCCCGAATTTTGGCACAGTCGCGGTTTGCATCCGCATGTCTATTACGAGGCTTCGGCGGTGGTGATTGCCTTTGTGATGTTGGGCAAATTATTGGAAGAGCGGGCAAAGTCCGTGACTTCTTCAGCTATAAAGAAACTCATCGGCCTGCAACCCAAAACCGTTACGCTCGTAGCCGAAGGTGAGCCGGAAATGGAGATCCCCGTCTCGCAGGTGAAGGTCGGTTTCAGACTATTGGTGAAACCGGGCGAACGGATAGCTGTTGATGGCGTAATTGTTTCCGGCACTTCATTTGTGGACGAAAGCACCATAACGGGAGAATCATTGCCCGTTGAGAAAATGCCCGGAGATAAAATTTTTGCCGGGACGGTCAATCAAAAAGGTAGTTTCGTCTTTGAAGCAGAAAAGGTGGGGGGTGAAACGATATTGGCACAAATCATCAAAATGGTGCAGGAGGCGCAGGGAAGCAAAGCTCCGGTGCAGAAATTGGTGGATAAAATAGCCGGAATCTTTGTGCCGGTGATTCTTTTGATCGCAATCCTGAGCTTTACACTCTGGATGATTTTTGGTGGGGAAAATGCTTTTACACAAGCGTTGCTGGCGATGGTGACGGTATTGGTGATTGCCTGTCCTTGCGCTCTTGGACTTGCCACGCCCACGGCGATTATGGTGGGAATGGGCAAAGGCGCTTCGCAGGGAATCCTGATTAAAGATGCTGAGAGCCTGGAGCTGGCTCTTCGTGTGAATGCTGTGGTGCTGGACAAAACCGGAACCATCACGGAGGGAAAACCGGAAGTGACCGATCTGTTGTGGACGGTTCCTGACGAAGAGCAAAAGGACTCGGGGCAGATTTTGTTATCCATCGAAAAGCAGTCTGAACATCCCTTGGCAGAAGCGGTCATTCATGCGTTGCCAGACAGCGGGGAAAGACTGCCTTTGTCTCGCTTTGAAAGCCTCACGGGGAAAGGTGTTCAGGCAGAATATAAGGATCAAAACTATTTCGTGGGGAATGAAAAGCTTTGTCGTGAAGCGGACGTATCGATAGCTGATGACATGCAACGTCAAATCGAATCGTGGCAACAACAGGCCAAAACGGTCGTTTTCTTTTCCCGGGAAAATGAATTACTGGCTGCTTTTGCCATTGCCGACCGGATAAAACCGACCTCTACTGAAGCCATTCGCGACCTGCAAAACGAAGGCATCGAAGTTTATATGCTGACCGGTGACCATGAACAGACGGCACGGGCTGTTGCCCAATCGGTTGGAGTCAATCATTTCCAATCCGAAGTGATGCCTGCTGATAAAGCCGGATTTATCCAACAACTTCAACGAGAGGGTAAAATAGTCGCGATGGTGGGGGACGGCATCAACGATTCGCACGCATTGGCACAGGCTGATGTTAGTATTGCGATGGGGAAAGGCTCCGACATTGCGATGGATGTGGCCAAGATGACCATTATTTCCTCAGACCTTCGCCTGATTTTACAAGCCATTCGCCTGTCCAAACAGACGGTGCGCACCATACACCAGAATCTCTTTTGGGCATTTATCTATAACCTCATCGGGATTCCAATCGCTGCGGGTGCACTTTATCCGGTGTTCGGATTTATGCTGAATCCGATGATTGCCGGGGCGGCGATGGCGTTTAGCTCGGTGTCGGTGGTGACGAATAGCCTCCGATTGAAGGGAATGAAGGATTGAGGGGGTGAGGGAGACCCCACCCGGCCTCCCCAAAGGGGAGGAGTCGAACCGAATGCTGACTTTAGTAATCCTGAAGGGATTGAATTTCAATAACCACGGGTAAAACCCGTGGAAAAAAAACACTAAGCAAAACTGAACCCTGAAAGGGTTCAACCTCAGATAACAAAGCATTTTACAAACAAACAAAAAACAATAGATTATGGCAACATTAAAATTCAAAACCAGCCTCAACTGCAACAACTGTGTAGCAAAAGTATCAGCCCTGCTCGATAAACTGGTCGGTGACGGAAACTGGAGCGTAGATGTAACTGTTCCTGCCAAAGTATTGACAGTGGAACCCGATTCCGTAGCTGCGGAAGAAATTATTGGCGCGTTGAATGGCTTCGGTTATCAGGCCGAAAAGATTGATTAACTCTTCATTTTCAGGAAACAAAAGAGAAAAGCCCTACTTTTGAGAAAAAGAATCCGTGACCGATGAAGATATACGTCAAAAATATGGTGTGCAACCGTTGCGTCATGGCGCTTGACGGGCTGCTTAAGGAGTTGGGATTTCCTGCCAGCTCCATTGACTTGGGTATGGTGGAACTTGACCGGGAATTAACAAGCGGACAAATGGATTTACTGGCTGTGCGTTTGAAAGAACTGGGCTTTGAGCTCATTGAGAATACGCCGGAACGGATGGTGGAAAGGATCAAAAATGCCGTAGTGAAGTTGGTGCATTATTCCGAGGAGCAGCCTAAAACGAACTATTCTGAATTTATCGAAAGCCAGCTGAACCGCGATTACACCTACCTGAGTAATCTTTTCTCCGAGATGGAAGGCATGACCATAGAGCGTTATATCATTTTGCAAAAGATAGAACGGGTGAAGGAGTTGCTTGCCTATGAAGAGCTTTCGCTGGCTGAAATATCCGATAAAATGGGGTACAGCAGCGTGGCCTATCTCTCCAGCCGCTTCAAAAAGGAGACCGGAATGACTCCGTCGCACTACAAGCAGTTGAAGGTAAAGCCCCGGAAACCACTGGATGAGGTTTAAATGAGAACTTTGCGAGAATATCTCCTGCAATTTGCAGCAGATGAAAACTTCATGAAATTATCTCCTGCAAATTTGCAGGGCCCGATTTCAACCGGATCCTGACTGCTGCAAATTGCAGGAGCTCAGAACTTGGTGAAATTATCCCCTGCAATTTTGCAGGACTCAGGAACTTCAAGTTCTGAGCCGCTGCAATTTTGCGACAACTCAGAACTTTGAGATCCTCTTTCCTACAACCTGATATTTCTGGTAAATGGAACGAAACGCACCGCCAGTACATTTTTTGAGGAGATTACCCCCGCTTCATCTTTCTGAATCAAGACCAGACTCTGCGCCCCATGTACCGGTCCGACCGGGATAATCATGCGACCACCCAGTTTGAGTTGGTCAATCAACGTTTGGGGGACCGTCTCAGCACAGGCCGTCACGATGATGCAATCGTATGGCGCCTGTTCGTTCCATCCCCAGTAGCCGTCGCCGTGCTGCACAAATACATTCTCATAGCCCAATTGAAACAGGCGCTCCCGGGCTTCATCGGCCAGTGTTTTAATGATTTCCACCGTATAAATTTTATGAGCCAGTTTGGCCAGTACCGCCGCCTGAAAGCCGCTCCCGGTACCGATTTCCAGCACTTTGTCGTCTTTGTCCGGTGAAAGGGCAGCCGTCATAAATGCCACGATGTAAGGTTGGGAAATGGTCTGGTCATGGCCGATGGGAAGAGCCTCTTCGATGTCGGCGAGGTATTTGAGTTCAGAAGGAAGGAAGTTTCTCCGGCCCACCTCATTCATGATTTTGTAGATTTGCTGGATAGAGAAGTGCATAACTAATGGCTTTCTCTTATAACGCTTTAGCTAAAGAAAAAGTCCGGAAATGAGCGTTGATTACTCATTTCCGGACTTCATTTCTTATTTTCGCATCGCTGCGAAATATTTTCTCAGAACCTCATCATTTACCTTCCTCGGTGTCAGAATTTCTAATATAGGCGGCTGTTCATGCGAAGCAAAGAATTTAGGCAGAACCTGTTCCAGCTCTTCTGCATTCGTCACCCGGTAAAAGGGCAGGTTGTACAACCGGGCAATCCCTTCCACATTCACATCCTGAGCCGTTTCGAAATAGTCGTCCAGCTCCTGTACCGACGAAGGTCCGGGGATATACCGGAAAATGCCACCACCGCCGTTTTTCACTACAATTACGCGCAGGTTGGGCGAAAGGTATTTGTTCCAAAAGGCATTCGAATCATAGAAAAAACTGATGTCGCCGCTGATAAAGGTGGTGATGTTATCATTCAGCCATGCTGCTCCGATTGCTGTCGAAGTAGAGCCGTCAATGCCGCTGGTACCGCGGTTGCTCTGTATGCTGTTGATGTTTCTTTGCTCAAAAAGGTGTCCGTAACGGACAGCAGAACTGTTTCCCAATTGCAGGTCAGAACCTTCAGGCAAAGCGTTGTTGATGATGTCAAAAGCCTTCAAGTCGCTCCATTCGGCGGTCTGCATAAAGGCATCGTGGCGTTCCGTTGCCAGTTCGGCTTTCGCTTGCCAACGGCTGGCAAAGTCAGTTTCCGGAAGAGAAATATTGGCAAAAAGCTGCTCCAAGAAAGCGGCCGGTTCTGTTTGTATCAATGCCGTCAGTTGGCGGAAAGTATCGATGTGCGATTCTCCTTTGCCGATGTACCAATGCTCGCGGGGCGGGTATTTTTTGAGGAAAGTCTTGATTTGCTTCGAAACCAAAGCACCGCCAAACGAAATCAACAGGTCAGGCCGGAAATTCTGCGCCTCTTCTATCGAAAAAGTATTCAGCACACGGTCGATGGTGCTGATGGATTTTTTACTTTGGATATTGGATATTGGTTCTGCCAGTACCACAACATTGGGTAGAGACTCGATTTTCCTGATGATTGCATTTGCTGCTTCGCCTGATTCTTTAGGTAAAAATCCGGCCAGAATCAGGATGTTGGGGCTTTGAACACAACGTTTCTGTAGTTCGGAAATCGCTTGCTGCGAAAGGACAGATTCCGGTTCAAACAGGGTAAATGTTCGTTGCGACTTTTCGTTAGCCGACATCGTTCCGTAAAGTGGCTCCCGCAAAGGAATGTTGATGTGCACTGGTCCTTTGCGCCCCGATGTAGCTGCGTTGATGGCTTCGTTTACGCTACGGTTCACATGCCAGGCTTCGTCGGCGCAGGTCACTTCAGACGGCAACTGGCAGTTGTATTTGGTGAAATTGGCAAAAACCAGTTGCTGGTTGATGGCCTGGCTGTCATCCTGACCAATCCACTCGGTCGGACGGTCTGCCGAAAGTACCACCAGCGGAATGCGCTGATAAAAAGCCTCGGCCACGGCGGGAGCGTAGTTGAGCAACGCTGTTCCTGAGGTACAAACCAGCCCGACCGGTTCGCCTGATTTCTGCGCCATGCCGAGGGCAAAGAATGCCGCACTGCGTTCGTCCACAATCACGAAACATTCGATGCGCTTGTCGCGGTTGAAAGTGATGGAAAGTGGTGCATTGCGCGACCCCGGAGAGATTACCACCCGTTTCACGCCTTTTCGGGCGCAAAGGTCAACAATGATTTGTACGGTCTCTTTATCTGATGTGCTGGTCATAGTTTTTTATCGAAATGGCGTGGTGACGCCTGATGATGTTATTTGAATTGGTTTATATCACAGAGATTCACAGAGAAAATCACGGAGAACCACAGAGGTTTAGAAAACCTTCTCTGTGGTTCTCTGTGCAAAAACTCAGTGTCCTCTGTGATAAAATATTAATATGCCCCTTAGCGACTTAGCTCCTTTGCGTTCATCTCCACAAACCGCGAAAGCGTCTCCGCTTTCAGGCAAGTTTCCTGCCATTCCGATTCCGGGTCGGAGAGGGCAGTCAATCCGCCTCCGACATAGAAGGCGACACTTTCTTTCATCAGCTTCATGCAGCGCAGGTTGACAAACAGGTCGATATTTTCACCCACAACAGGACCTATAAATCCGGCATAATACTCACGGTCGTGCTGTTCCGTTTCACGTATCAGTTGCATCGATGCCGACTTGGGAAGTCCGCACACAGCCGGGGTTGGGTGCAATTCGCTGACCAATTTGCCTAAATCCTCCGGTGAAAGTTTGCCTTTGCAATCGAATGCCGTCATCAGGTGGCAGAGATTGCCAGCTTCCACCTCTTTGGGGCCGTCGATAGAAATTTCCAGTCCGTTGAATTTTCCCAAAACCTGTTCCACAAAATCGGTTACCATCTGCTGTTCTTCTTTCTCCTTTACCGTCCATTCAATAGCGGCATCCTTCTTTTTGGTTCCGGCCAATGACATGGTACGGAGGCTATTTTCAGATACAGAGAGGAGCGTTTCGGGAGTTGCGCCCAACCAGGTGCATTTTCCCGGAATATGAAACAGCGAAACGAAAGCATGCGGATAGGAGCGGGTAAGCGCTTCGAAGATGGTCGGAGCATCCAACTGTGAACCTTTGGAGTGATGAATGATGCGCGAAAGCACCACTTTTTGCAATTCACCGTCAGCCAGTTTTCGGATAAGTCCGTCAGCTTGTTTTATGTAATCTGATTTTGAAATTTCGAAGATTTCCTCTTTCGGGGCAGGATGAGTGTAATGAATGGCCTTCAATCTTTCGGAATCTTTAGCCGTCAGGTCGTTATTCTCAAAAATAATCTCCCCGCGGATAAAGAGAGAGGGCAAATGGTTTTCCGTATCAAACGGAGCGATCACAAATCCCTGCTGATGTCCTGCAAAACCGGTAAAAGACTCTACATCCGGAGAGAGTTGTAAGCCCGTCACCACCACGTTGCTTTGTGGCATCCGGTAGCTGTAGAAGGGAATCCCGTTATTGAGGCAAATATGTTGAATGTCGGATAAATTCATTTCTCAGGAAAAGGGCGTAAATCCACCGGTTTTTAGCGCCGGAGACGATTTTGCATTTTCAATTCCCGCAAAGGTAGGGGAAATTCGGCAAAGAGAGGAGTGGGATAGGGGATTTGTTTGCTCTTCCCCTTTTTTACCCTGCGAAAATTGGGCTATCTTTGTGCTCCGTTTCAGGAATATATTGAGAATCTTCACTATCGACAGGTTCTCTATGAGCGAACCAGTCGAGTGCAATTCGACCCTTTCGCTCATGGAAAGAGGGTCGATACGATGGATTTGCAGTTTATTATTTTCCCGAAACTACCCATTAAAATAGATTTCAGAATAATGATTTCAGTAGAAGGATTGACCGTAGAGTTTGGCGGTTTTACACTGTTGGACGACATCACATACGTAATAAACAAGAAAGACCGCATCGGTCTGGTCGGTAAAAACGGTGCCGGAAAGAGTACCATGCTGAAGATTTTGGCAGGTGTGCAGACTCCGACACGCGGAAACGTCAGCTACCCCAAAGAGGTGACTATCGGCTATCTGCCCCAGCACATGGTGCATGATAACAGCCGCACCGTGATTGAGGAAGCCGAGCAGGCATTCAAGCATCTTTTTGATAAGGAAAAAGAGATTGAGAAGATGAATCTCGAACTGGCGGAACGCACCGATTACGAGTCTGATTCCTACCACAAACTGATTGACCGGGTGACCCATGCCAACGAACAACTGGCCATGATGGGTTTTGCCAATTACATGGCAGATATCGAAAAGACGCTGATGGGATTGGGCTTCAAACGCAGTGATTTTGACCGGCCTACTTCGGAGTTCAGCGGAGGATGGCGTATGCGTATTGAGTTGGCTAAATTGCTGATGCGTCAGCCGGATGTGTTGCTGCTCGATGAGCCGACCAACCACCTCGATATCGAGTCTATCCAGTGGTTGGAACAGTTTCTGTCGACGCGTGCCAATGCTGTGGTGCTGGTGTCGCACGACCGTGCCTTTCTCGATAACGTGACTACCCGTACTATTGAGATTTCGCTGGGGGACATCCATGATTATAAAGTTTCCTATTCCAAATATGTGGTGCTGCGCGAAGAACGCCGTGAGCAGCAGCTTCGCGCTTATGAAAACCAGCAGAAACAGATTGCAGATACCGAAGCCTTTATCGAACGTTTCCGCTACAAGTCAACCAAATCGGTACAAGTACAGTCGCGCATCAAGCAACTGGATAAAATCGAGCGAATCGAAATTGATGAAATCGACCGTTCTGCACTCAGCCTGCGATTTCCACCGGCACCCCGTTCGGGTGATTATCCGGTGATTGCAGATGATTTGACCAAGTACTATGATGATTATCTGGTCTTTGCCAATGCCAACTTTACCATCAAGCGGGGAGAGAAGGTGGCGTTTGTCGGCAAGAACGGTGAAGGGAAGTCAACTTTAGTAAAATGTATCATGAACGAAACCGGTTTTTCGGGCGTTCTAAAGCTGGGTCACAATGTTAAGATTGGTTATTTTGCCCAGAACCAGGCGCAGTTGCTTGATGAGAACCTGACCGTTTTTGAGACCATTGACTATGTTGCAGTCGGAGACATCCGTACCAAAATCCGGGATATTCTCGGCGCATTCATGTTTGGCGGAGAGGCTTCGGACAAGAAGGTGAAGGTGCTTTCGGGAGGTGAACGTAGCCGTTTGGCAATGATTCGTTTGCTGCTGGAACCGGTTAACCTGCTGATTCTCGATGAGCCGACCAACCACCTCGATATGCGTTCGAAGGATGTGCTCAAAGGTGCTATCAAAGACTTTGACGGTACGGTGATTGTCGTCTCGCATGACCGTGAATTTCTTGACGGACTGGTGGATAAAGTCTATGAGTTCGGTAATCAGAAAGTGACCGAACACCTTGGCGGAATCTACGCTTTCCTCGAGAAAAAGAAGATGGAAAACCTTCAGGAACTGGAACGTAAAACTGTCGCAGACAAAGAAGCTGCAACCGTAGAGGCTTCGAAAAGTTCCGGTCAGGAAAGTTACGAAGCGCGTAAAGAGTTCAGTAAGCAAATCCGTAAAATCGAGAAGTCGATTGCCGATGCCGAAAAACAGATAGAGAAAATCGAAACGGAGATTTCAGTATTGGAAGAAAAAATGGCAACTCCGGAAGGCGCATCGGATGTTTCTCTTTACACGCAACACGGGGCATTGAAACAAAAGCTTTCCGCTGAAATGGACCGCTGGACGGACCTGACCATGGAACTGGACGAAATAAAAGGCTGATTTTATCATATATTGAAAGGTTCTCTATGAGCGAACCTTTCGAATGCCACCCGAACCTTTCACTCATAGAAAGGTTCGATAACCGGAAATGGAAAGACCTTTTCCTCCATTTCCTTCCATAAACTCCTTAAAAACCTACTACCATGTCAACCTGGCTAACCGATATCATTTATTCCAGAGAGGTCACTTTTGAGACCTCAATGTTCAGGCTTGCGCTCAGTCTTATCATCGGTGGAATAATTGGTTATGAGCGCCAACACAGCAAGCACTATGCCGGATTCCGTACCTTCACGCTGATTTGCGTCGGCTCCACAGTAATGATGCTGATATCTCTTTATTTACCACAGGTCTTTTGGGGGACGTATAGCTCCGACCCGACACGGGTAGCCGGGCAGGTGATTACCGGAATTGGTTTTCTTGGTGCCGGGGCGATTATTCAAAGCCGGGGAGCGATTAAAGGCATGACCACAGCCGCTTCCATCTGGATGGTGGCAGCATTGGGACTGGCTATCGGAGCCGGGATGTATGAGGTTTCTCTGGCAGGGATGGTCATAACGCTTTTTATCCTGATTAATATGGCCAATTTCGAAAGGAAGGTCATGATTGAATGGAACTCCAAAACGGTCATTCTGGTTTTTAGTGACTTGTTAGTCAGGAAAGCAGAAGTGGAAGAATTATTGAGAAAACATGGCGTGTCGATACATGACATTTTCATCGAACAGGATTTTCACCGGAATGTCACCGAACTACATTTTAGTGTCTATGTAAAAATAAAAACCGATTACGTACTTCTTTTCGAGCAGTTGAGAAAGCTTGATGCAGTCACATCTGTCAGAATAGTAGCCTGATTCATCCTTTGATTTGCAATAAATAATAAGCCCCGGATTTACGTCTTGCATCGTATATCCGGGGCTCAATTTTATGGTAGAACCGATTGGCGTTATCTCTTTTCTTCAATGACCAAATCCTTAATCAACGTCTCGTTTGCCGAAACCAGCATCTCTTCACGGCTTTTCAGCAGGGATTTCCATTGGGAATAGAATTTACTCTGGGAGTCAATCCTAAACACTTCCGAGCCGTGCAAATCGAGCCGGGAAAGCAACAGTCCCACAGTTATTTTATTGATATCCAATGCCGGCTGGTAAATCTGTTCGTCAATATCTTCATCCAGCGATTCATTGATAATTTCGATTTCAGATAAAAGATAAAGTACATCCTGAGTCAGGCGGATAGGGATATGGTGAGCCTGGGAAATGTCTTTTGCCCGTAACGGTTTACCTCCGTTCTCAAACTGTTTGATAACAATGGAGGCAATCAGCAACGTTACGAAATCCTTGTAGCGGCGGCTGATGTGTTTCGTGTCTTTTTCGAAGTAGAAATTGTGAATATTTTGCGAGGCATAGCAGAGCTCGGCACCAAAAAGTGTAATTAGCCAGGAGACCTGAAGCCACAATAACAATAACGGAAGCGCGGCGAAACTACCATAAATCGCATTGTATCTTGTCACCCAAATCTGTCCGCCGATATAGAGGTACTGAAATACCTGAAAAGCAATACAGATCAATAGTGCAGGTATTAAAGCATGTTTGAAAGAGACCTTGGTGTTGGGAATAAATATGTAGATAGAGAGGAAAATCAACCAGGTAATGATAAATGGAATAAAACGTATGAAAATCCCGATTACCGGACTGATTACCTGAAACTCTTTGAGGCTTTCGAGCGCTGTTGTGATGAATATAGAGACTCCGCTGGACGCAATCATCAGCACCGGCAGGATGAGAAACAGAGATAGGTAGTCAGTAAACTTCCGGTAGTAGGAGCGGGGTTTTTTTACCAGCCAGATGTCGTTGAAGGCATTCTCAATGTGGCTGATCAATACGATCACGGCCCAAATTAACATGATAATACCAATTCCTACGAATACTCCTCCTTTAGCACTTTCCAGGTAAGAAGAGGCAAATTCCAATCCTTTTTCCAGTACTACCTTTTGCCCGGGGAAGTAGTCCATCAACTGGGTCTCGATCAGTGTTTTAAATCCCAGTCCGTTGGCAATAGCAAACAGCAATGCCAGGATAGGAACGATGGCAAGCAGCGTGCTGTATGTCAGTGCCGAAGCTCTGGTCTGGAGGTCATCCTCATCGAAGCGTCGGATGGATACAGTCAGCGCTTTGAGCAACGTATATAGCCGTCGTTTACTTTTGCTGAGTTCCGTTTCTGAGATTCGCCAGATGTCGGTAGTGACAAATTCTATCAGGGATTTAGACTTTTGAATGATTTGATTTTCTTTAGCCATGGGGAGAGCATTTTTAGGTAAAAGAAAAAGGGTCGTTTTCGCAGAAGGTAAAAATGCTGGACTCCATCTGAGTGCAAATTTACCGTAAGTATAAAAAGTAATGCAGCAGACCTATAAGCCGGGTTCTGTACTCCACCGAAGCGGAATGTCTGTCATTTGTCTTGACTGCGTATCACTACGCAGCTCTATCGATCTACCCCCCGACATCGGGCGAGCAGCCCTACGTGCGTCGGTATACATGATCTTTCAACCCATGAGGCGTACGGCTCGTGACATTGCTGCCCAGACCGGTGGGCTCTTACCCCACCTTTTCACCCTTACCGCGGCGAACCGTGGCGGTTATTCTCTGTTACGCTACTCAGCCCTCGCGAACTCCTTCCCGTTAGGAAGCATGGTGCTCTGTGTTGCCCGGACTTTCCTCCCTTCCTATACCGGAAGAGCGACAGACCGTTCTGCTGCATCAGTGCAAAGATAGTTTAAAATATGGGGAATTGGTTGCCGGTGGGCGAAAATAGTGGCATTTGGCGGGAGTCACAGGTCGTAAAGAGGTCGTTAGATGGGGTGGAAAGGTGCTGGGTCTCATTCTTTTGAGGTGAATGAGCATTCTTTGCTCCTTAGTTCGCATTTTGCAAAGTCGAGATTACATCCATATCAGCCGAGATGGCATTTATACCTTCCGAGATCGTATTTTGACATACCGAGATTACATTTGTCTTATGCAAGTTGGCATTTATATCTGCCGAGATGGCATTTTGCAAAGTCGAGATTACATCCATAACAGCCGAGATGGCATTTATACCTTCTGAGATCGTATTTTGGCATACCGAGATTACATTTGTCTTAACCGAGTTGGCATTTATATTTGCCGGGTTAAGATTTTTGATAAGTTGGGATTCTATTTATCCTACTTTATTTTGGAAAATGGGAAGTCGATTAGGGTAAATCTTCTTTTCAGGATTACAGGTAATGGCTCTGAGTTTCATTTAGCTCCATTTAACTCCCTATTGCTCCAAATGACTCCCATTGAAAATAAATCTGCCGAAGAACAACTCTTTTTTACCTAAATAAGTGTGAATAGATGAGTTTGATTTTGTACTTTTGCAGGAGTAAGGCAAGCAATATGAAATCAATGATTCAATATTTCTAAGGGAAAATCAGTCGGAAGTAATCTCCGGTTGGTTTTTTTTTGCCTGATTGCGAGCGATAAAAACAACTATCCGATATGACACACAAAAATCTTGTATCCATCAAGGATTATTCCAGAGAGGATATCCTCCGGATATTGAAAGAAGCAGAGAAGTTTGAGCAGAATCCTAATCAGAAGCTGCTCGACGGGAAAGTGGTGGCGACGCTTTTCTTCGAACCTTCTACCCGTACACGCCTGAGTTTCGAGACCGCCGTTAACCGTTTGGGCGGACGCATTATCGGCTTTACCGATGCGGCTACCACCAGTTCTTCGAAAGGCGAGACCCTGAAAGACACCATCAAGATGGTGAGCAACTATGCCGATCTGATCATCATGCGTCACTACCTCGAAGGGGCAGCGCGTTACGCTTCTGAGGTTTCTAATGTACCGGTAGTAAATGCCGGTGACGGAGCCAACCAGCACCCGTCTCAGACCATGCTCGACCTCTATTCTATCTACAAAACGCAGGGCACGCTCGAGAACCTTCAAGTGACAATGGTGGGAGACCTCAAGTACGGACGTACCGTACACTCGCTGCTGATTGCACTGTCGCATTTCAATCCGACCTTCCATTTCGTAGCGCCAAAAGAGCTGAAGATGCCGGACGAGTATAAGATCTTTTGCAAAAAGCATAATATCATGTACTTCGAGTACAGCGACTTTACCGAAGAGGTGATTAACCAGTCCGACATTCTCTATATGACCCGTGTGCAACGTGAACGATTCACCGACCTGATGGAATATGAAAAGGTGAAAAACGTTTATACCCTGCACAACGCGATGCTGGAACATAGCAAGGAAAATCTTCGTGTATTGCATCCGCTGCCCCGCGTCAACGAAATCTCGATTGATGTGGATGACAATCCTAAAGCTTACTACTTCGACCAGGCCCGCAACGGGATGTATGCCCGCCAGGCCATTATCTGCGACGTATTAGGACTATTGTAAATCAACGACTATGTGTACGATGACTAGTAAAAAAGAACTTTTGGTAGCCGCCCTCGAAAACGGCACTGTAATTGACCATATACCGTCCGAACATCTGTTTGAAGTTGTTTCCCTTTTAGGATTGGACAGCTGCTCAAATAGTATCACCATTGGATTTAACCTGGAGAGTCAGAAGCTGGGTAAGAAAGGAATCATCAAGATTGCCAACCGTTATTTCCATAAAGAGGAAATTGACCGCATCGCATTGGTTGCACCTAATGTGATCCTGAGTATGATCCGCAACTTCCGCGTGGTGGAGAAGATTAAAATCGAACTCCCGGGTGAACTGGTGGGTATCGCGAAATGTCCGAACCCCAAATGTATCACCAACAACGAGCCGATGAAGACCCACTTCAAGGTAGTGAATAAAGAGGAGGGTGTGGTGAAATGCCTATATTGCGAACGAGTATTTGACAAAGAAAATCTGATTATCCGATGAAGGTAGATTTTAAACCGGGAACCATGATATATCCGGTTCCGGCAGCTATCGTGAGCTGCGGAGCAACTGAAGATGAGTATAACCTGATTACCGTAAGTTGGGTGGGAACGATTTGTTCCGATCCCCCGATGTGTTACATCTCGGTACGTCCGGGCCGTCACTCTTATCCGATTCTCAAGAAGAATATGGAGTTTGTCATTAACCTGACTACGGAAGATATGGCGTTTGCGACCGACTGGGTGGGCGTGCGTTCCGGAAAGGATTTCAACAAGTTTGAGGAGATGAAGCTCACACCGGGTAAGGCGACAATGGTAAATGCACCCATCATCGAGGAGTCTCCCGTCTGCATCGAATGCCGTGTACGTGAGGTGATGGCATTGGGTACCCACGATATGTTTATCGCCGATGTGGTGAATGTGAAGGCCGATGACAAATACATCGATCCTGAGACCGGAGAGTTCAAGCTCTATGAATCCAAACTGCTGGCCTATTCGCACGGGCACTATTACGGGTTGGGCGAGCATATCGGCAAGTTCGGCTGGTCGGTACAGAAGAAGAAATAAATGGTTGCCTATTCAATACAAAACTCCCGCTTTCGCAATGAAGGCGGGAGTTTTTTGTGTCGGCTCTATAACGGTTTATATGGTATGGGTAGTGTATTTAAGTCTGAAATATTCTTAATCTCTAAGCCACGAATCCACGAATAAGAAAGTATCTTTTCTTTTCCAATTTTGGAAAAGTATTTGTGTTGTTCAGTTTTTATTTTCATTTGAAAATCAACACATTTGGTGTTTCTGACTTTTATTCGTGGATTCGTGGCTGTATTATTTGAAAAGAATTCTTTCTACAAAAATAATTACACGAAGCATAGGGGAATATTCCCCTAAGTAATGTACCCCACACTATTCGTTATAAAGCCTTTGTATCTATAACTATGTTGAAAATTGAGTTTCCTGGGTGATCTGATCGGGGGCTGGAAACTCAGTTTCTGAGGATGATTGTTACTATTCACTGGAAATATTCCTCCCATATCCAAACAGCCGATTCGTTTTGATATGTTCAAAAATCTTCTCCGGTACATAATCCCGGAGGCTTTCGTCAGCATTTTCAATCAGGCTGGAGATATAAGATGCCGTGATTTTAAGGTGGCTGACCGGAATGCCCTGAAGAATCAGAACCTTGCGTGTCGAGACGAGATATTGCCACAACGAGCGGTATTCGTCTTTGAAGTGGCTATCTTCGGGATAAATAACATCGCCGGTTTCCATGTCGGTGTAGGGGTAGAGGTAGAGCTTCACATTTTCCTGAAACAGCTTTCCCATTGCTTCGAGCAGCCCGCCACGCAGGTCTGTGTACTGTGAACTGTGGAAAATCTTGTCGAACGTTGGTAATCCGAGGACTACTCGCAATTTATTCATCCTGAACTGGGCAAAATAATCCACCAGTTTGAAATAACGGTAGAAATTGGAGACCATGACGCTGTGGCCGGACATGTTTACGAGGTCAACCCGGTCGAGGAAGTCTTTGTCGTCAAGTTTTTCCCCTTGCATCAGGTATTTCAGCGAAATTTCGCAGAAGGCAATGGTATTGTCGGGGCGGTAATCTTCATCGCCTTTGAAGATGTTGAGGCTGTCCTCCATAAACTCGATGGCGAGGTTGTTGATCGGACGGAAAAATCCACGCATCAGCAATACGTTCTTTTTGTAGAGCATATCCCCCGGCTGACGCACGCGTCCCGACTGGTCAAACATAATGGCCGGTGTCATGCTGTTGCTTACCAGCATCAGGTTGAGCAGGCGATTGTCACACCATTGCAGGTCGGGCCCATCCACGAAGATGTAATCGACCTCCACACGGTCGGTGTCGAGGTTGTCGAGCAACGAGAGCAGCACCTTGCGCGGCTCTTCCCACATAAACAAGCCTCCGTAAATCAGGTTAATGCCCAACGATCCGAGCGTGTATTGCTGAAGCAGCGTGTCGTTTTCGTGCAGTTTGACGTGAATCACGATTTTGTTGGGTTTGTAGCGGTCGGTTCCTTCCACGGCAATCCCCAGCCAGCCGTTTCCCTGATTGGTTTTGGTATAGTTGAGCGTCTCCACCGTATTGGCAAAGGCGAAAAACTTCTGCGGATTCTTCTTGTCCAGTATTTCGATCAGTTCATCGTATTCGTATTCGATCATTTTCCGGACACGCTCTTCGGCCACATAGCGCGAGGGAGTCCCCTGGTTGTAAAAATGGTCGCTGAAGGATTTATCATAAGCCGAAATGGTTTTGGCCACGGTATTGGATGCTCCTCCGGCCTGAAAGAGATGCCGGGCAGTCTCCTGACCGCCGCCGATCTCAGCGATGGCTCCGTAATACTGCGAATGTAGGTTGATTCTTACCGATTTTTCCTTAGCGGAAAGGATATTCATGGGTTCATTCATAAGCGGGACGGTTTTTAACTACAACAACCAAAGGCCGTTTGGGTTTTGTCGTTTCACTATTCAAAAAGTAAATATAGGGGAAAATAGTCTGATCTTTAATATTTACTCTAAAACAAAGCGGTTTTATTTGTCGTAAAAATATCTCTACCTTTGTAATATGAGCATTGAAAGTAAAATACGGTTTAAAGCTGCAGGATTGTATATCATCGTCGGAATTGCAGCTGCATTTATGCTTTTCTATCTGTATAATTTGCGGAGCAATATCCAGTCACAGAAGCAGGAAATTGAGTCGCAACACAGGTCATTGGCTTTAACCAACGAGCTGATCTATACCGTCGGGGAGGCGCAATCGTCGGTCAGCCTGTTTATTTCGACAAATGATACCCTTTACATCCGAAAGTTTGGTAAGCAAATCCACCGGATTGACTTGCTGATTGATACCCTTTCGGTGACGCAGCCTGTGGGTAAGGCAAAGTTGAAACAGATCAAAGGGTTGCTGTCCCGTCAGGCTTCCAACATCACAGAGCTCAACCGGCAGTTAAACCAACCGATCCCGGTGGCGGCCATCAGCGAACGTATCCACAGCTATAAACCCAAACAGGAATATACCCTGCGAATCTCTTATAAAAAGGACACGATATACAATACCGTGAAGCGTAAAGGCTTTTTTGGCAGGTTAAAGGAGGCCTTCAATCCCGTAAAGCCTAAAATGACCATTGTCAACCGCCAGCGTATCGATACTGTTCGTCTTACCGACAATGATTCGAAGAAGATTCTGGCAGAAGTGGATCGGATGGCAAGGAAAGCAGACCTGAGTTACCAGCAAAATATCAAATCGATCGGACAAAAGGTTGCTGAACTGATTGCCTCTGACCGGGAAATCTCTACGCAAATATCGGCTCTGTTGATGCAACTACATCGCCAGACTTTTGATTCTGTATTGACTGCCATTTCACGCAGCGAGAAGGAGATTGATAAGAATTATAACGTGTCGAGAATTGGTGGGGCATTGGCTCTGGCGTTGATCTTATTGTTTATTATTCTGATAATTTATGATGTAAACAAGGGCAAAGAGGCACGCGACAAAATCCGTCAGGTGATGGAAAGCCGGCATAAGCTCTTGTTGTCGGTATCGCACGACATTAAAAGTCCGCTGGGCTCCATCCTTGGTTATCTGGAGCTTCGACAGCAACAGGGAGAGGATATCCGGTCGATGAAAAGCTCTGCCCGGCACATTCTGGCATTGCTGGAAAACCTGCTGGAGTTTTCAAGTCTTGAACAGGGCTCATTAACTGTAAGCAAGAGCGATTTTTCCATTTATGGCATGAATGAGGAGATCAGTCAGATGTTTCTTCCTCTGGCCGAAGCAAAAAAGCTCGCATTCAGTGCACAATCCGATAAAGTTCGGATTCATTCAGACCAAATGAAAATCAAACAGATTATCATCAATCTGGTCTCCAATGCCATCAAATACACTCGTCAGGGAGAGGTATCATTGCAAATGAAATATTCCGAAGGGCAGCTTCTGCTAACTGTAGCTGATACCGGTGCCGGTATTCCCGAAGATAAGCTGGCGGAAATCTACGAGCCTTTTACCCGCGTAGAGAGCAACAATAGCCTGGCGAATGGTTCCGGACTGGGTATGTTCGTGGTTAAAGGATTGGTCGATCTGCTGGGTGGAACGATCAGGGTTACGTCAAAAGTAGGAGAGGGGACTAAGGTTGAGGTGACGATTCCCTGCGAACAGGTACAATATGTCATCAAAAGCGGAACGAAGAAGATTGCCATTTATGAAGATGATCCGGTGGTCGCACAAATGGTGCGTGATATGTTGCTGAAATTGGGACATAAAGTGGTAGAGCAGGAGCCTGATATCATCCTCACCGATATGGAAATGGGCGATATCACCGGGTTGGATATTCTGGCTTCTGCCGGCAATGTTCCGGTAGTAGTCATGACGGGGCACAGTGATTATACGACCGAAAAGGCGCGTTCCCTGGGCTTTGACGGATTTCTGGCAAAACCTTTCACGTTGAATGCATTACGTGAGATTTTTGGTGAAGGAGAAAAGGTCGAAGATGATCTATGGGGCGATGATTTGGATGAAATACTGGAAATATTCCGGGCTTCGACGGCGGATAACTTTGATATGCTGAAAGCTGCCCTTGAGGAAAACGACTTCAGGACAGCCCAATCTATTTGCCACAAGATGCTGCCGATGTTTGCCCAGTTGGGCTATCCGACCGATGAGTTGCGTCGCATGGATGCCCGTCGGGGTGAAGTGTATGAAGGCTGGCAGGCAGATGTGGAAGTTATCCTGAACATCAAAGTTTAATACCGTAAAGGTGCATTTTGTTGTAGAGCGTTTTACGGTCAATTTTAAGCAGTTGGGCTGCTAATGTTTTATTGCCGCGCGCTTTCCGGAGCGCGTTTTCAATTTGTTCCCGTTCGTTTTCGGGTTGCAGGGCCATATCTTCGATCGTCGGAGCTGCTGCAAAAGCAGGAAAGTCCTCCGGGGTAATCATCTCCCCGGATGCAAACAGAACCACTCTTCGCACCGTATTGCGCAGCTCACGCAGGTTTCCGCTCCAATGGTGCTTTTCAAGCATAGCAAGGGCTTCCGGGGTGAATCCCAGAATCGCTTTATCCAACTCTTCATTGGCTTGCCGTAGGAATTCATTAGCAAATACTTCAATATCACCTTTCCGTTCCCGCAATGGCGGTACGAAAACAGAAAACTCATTCAGACGATGGTATAAATCTTCCCGGAAACGGCCTTCGGCAATGGCTGTTTCGAGGTTTTCATTGGTTGCGGCAAGGATACGTACATCTACCTTGATGTCCTTGGCTGAGCCTACCGGACGAACTTTTTGCTCCTGTAAGGCCCTGAGCAGTTGCACCTGCACATCATACGACAGATTCCCCACTTCATCCAGGAACACGGTTCCTTCGTTTGCCTGGACAAATACCCCTGTTTTATCTTCCACGGCTGAGGTAAATGAGCCTTTCAGGTGTCCGAACAGTTCGCTCGGAGCCAGCTCCCGCGATAAACTCCCGCAATCCACTGCAATAAACGGTTTATTCTTCCTGGTACTGTTTTCGTGAATCATCCGTGCGGCATACTCTTTTCCGGTACCGCTTTCGCCAAGAATCAGTACGGCCATTCGGGTAGGGGCTACACGCAAGATGTGATTATACATCAGTCTGGCACCTGCACTTTTTCCCATCACCATATTATTGGCTATCGGTTTGACCGGTTGGGTTGGTCGTACTTTTTCCTGCGTCTTTGACAAAGCCTGCTCGATCTTTTCTTTAAGAACGGTAGGATTGATAGGTTTTTCAAGGAAATCTTCCGCACCCAGCTTCATGGCTGCCACTGCACTCCGTATTTCAGCATAACTGGTCATAACGATAACGGGCATAGTCATCTTTTGCTCCCGAATCCATTGCAGGAGCAGGATTCCGTCTCCGTCGGGCAGACGAAGATCCGTCAGCACGAGGTTTACTTTCTTGTTTGTTAGTACCTCTTGTGCAGCCGACACTTTTGAGCATAGCTCAGCCTCGTATCCATTACGAAGACACCACCTTTGCAACATGGTTCCAAAGGTGGTGTCATCTTCGATGATCAGTATTCTCTGTTGCATAACGGGAACAAAAATAATCAATTTACCGGATTATTCCCGTTATAATAATGCTGTGATCATCTGTCAAATCTGATATTTTGAATGAATTTAGATCTGAACGACCAGATACTTCGATACGCTCCAGAATCTGGATGGGTTGGTGATTTCGATTGAGATTGTTTTATTTGCTCCGGCTACCAGATTATAGCTGTTTTTAGGATGTGCTGATAGAATGGTCACTTTTTTGCTATTAGTCGGGATCGAAGTCATGCTTCTCAGATCACCTTGGGTAAATGCCTGTTGATCAAACTCCTTGTCCATCACTTTTTTCTTTTGGAAAAGACCGGTTCCGGAAAGGATATGTGCTTCTTTCAGCTTTTTGGTAGAAGCCACGCAATACCATACTGTATTGATGTTGTCATCCTGGGTTTTGATGGTTGCTTTTTGCTGGTCACTGACTTTATTCAGTTCGGCTACGTTGTTATTCAGATTATTAACGGTGCCGTTGAGCTCATCAATCTTGATGTTTTTCTGATTAAGTTCTTCCTGCAGAGACTGTATCAGCGCATCTTTTTCTGCCAGTTCGCCTTGCAGACGTTTAATGGTTTTAGTCAGAGTACTGTTCTCTTTTCCTTTTTTGCCTGAAATCCGTTGAAGTTCGGCAATCCTGGCCTTATTTTGCTCCATGATCTGTTTGATCATATTCATTTGTTCACCGATAATTGCTTTTCTGGATGCCGCATTTTCTGAAGTGCCTTTAATATTGAGCTTCATCCGGTTTTCGCTTTTGCTGATCTCTGCAAAACCGGCTTCAACATCGTTAATTGTCGCAAGTGTTTGATTATAATTTGAATCCAAAGCCTCGTTTTCCAGTTTCAGCGAATCCCGTTGGGCAACCATGGATTTGTATTTACCTGAATTTTCGACACAAGAAGCAGAGGTCAATGCAAGCGCAGCGATCACTGCGTAGATTTTGAAAGTTTTCATACGTTTAAAAGTTAATTGGTTCATGATATTTTTTGTTTGTTCTTTTAAATGGGTTGGTGTTTTTGATTTTGGCTAAAGAATGTGGGGTTGAGTATTACAACCCCGTTTTAGCTGTCATGACCGGGCGGCTCTTAATCCTTCCACTCTTTATTTCTGCCATACGCATGTCCTCTGCCATGACCATTTCCTTTTTCCTTGTAAAATTCTTCCCGGGGCTGGCGATCATATTCCCTGTAATAATAACCTCTGTTTGGGTTACCGTGAAAGTAACGGCCATAAGCATGTCCCGGAGGAGTATTTCTTGGGGTATATCCGCAATGGATATATGGCGAATTACCGCGATAATCATTGATTACGATTTTGCGGCCACGATACAGGTCGTAGTCCCTGAATCTGCCGGGAAGCTGGTGTCTGTGTACCCATCTTCCATTGTCAGCATAAATAAACATGGCTGATGGAATATCGTAATAAGCTTCTACTTCGGGCAGATAGTAATATCTGACGTCCTGTTCAACAACAGGTCCCCATGTCGGCCTGGCACCAATGTTTACATTGACAGATACTTGTGCTTTCATTGCACCGGCAAGTAATATTGCCAATCCGGCTACTATAAGTTTTGAAGGTTTCATAATGTTCGCTTTTAAAGAATGTCTTATACTGATATAAATTCAATTATTATGCCGGAATAGTTAACTGGTTGATAATGATAGGTGTGTGCCTTTAGTGCGGTGTGGAAAGTTGTGGAAAACTGTAGAAGGGCGATGGGGATAGGTGTGGACATGTGTATCAACCCTTTTCAATAAAACAAGAAAGCTGTGAACAGCATTATTTGATCTATCCACAGCTTTCTCTATAGAGATACAGAAATGTTATAGCTTGATTGTCAGGCCAAATTTCCCCTCAGAGAAGGCATTTCCTCCACCAAACTCCAGGTTAATCCCCACTTTTTTTGAAATAAAATAGCGTCCGCCTATCTGAGCTCCCAGTCCTAATCCGGAGGTGTGAGATCCGTCGTATGTGTCGGGTGAACTCCATACATAGAATCCGAGGTTGAGTCCCGCATAGAGATCCCAGTTGCGGGGAATGTTGAATACGTTATTAAAGTGGTAATTCGCATTTCCTGAAATACCGGTTATACTATGGTCGTAATAATAGTGATCCCAGTATTCGCGATATGAGCGATAAGTTAGTTCTCCTCCCAGCGTTACATCACTGCTGACGGCATGGTCAAATCCCAGGTAAAGAGGTACTCCCCAGTCAGAGAGACCTACACCGAAATTTAACTGGCTTCTACCCGTTGCTAATGAGTTCTGGCCGAATGATGATACTGAAATGAAGGAGATTACTGCAAATAATAAAAGATACTTTTTCATAATAGACTATTATATTGGTGTTTAATGTGATTTGCGAATTATAATTACCCCACACCAGATTTTTCGATATGTATGTAATGTAAATGTGTGGAATAAGTTTTGGGGTCGAAACTTACAACCCCGTTTTAGCAGTCAGGACAGCTCTGGCTTTTAATCCTTCCAGCTTTTATATCTGCCATAAGCGTGTCCTCTGCCGCGATCGTGGTCCTCCCTTTCATCGCCGTCTTGTCTGTACCGTTGATTGTCTCTATAAGAAACTTCATAAGTACGACGGTCGTTGTCGGGGTAATATCCTCTTTCGGAGCGAGCGTAATTGTTGTGATCATAATCACGCCCCGGCGCATATCTTTCACTATAGCGGTAATGGGTGTATGGGGAATCTCCACGATAATCGTTGATTACCATTTTGCGGCAATGGTGCAGGTCGTAGTTGCGGAATCGTCCGGGAAGTTCGCGTCTGTGTATCCATTCTCCATTGTCCATATAAATAAACATAGACGAGGGAATGTCATAATATACATCTACATCGGGCAGGTAATAATACCGTACACTCGCTTCTACAGCGGGAGCCCATGACGGACGGGCACCGATATTTACACTGATGGAAAATTGAGCGTGCATGGCACAGGCAATGAAGATTGCCATTCCGGTTACTATTATTCTTAGCGGTTTCATAATGATTGATTTTAGAGGTTTGTTACTCTCTTTGAAAAGGACAATCATTGTGCCGGAATTGCTAATGCGCTGATATATTTATGAATAATGATTTTGTGGAGTGTGGAAATTTGTGGAATTGTGTGGTGTGGAATGTGGCTGGATGTGTGGAAATGGAAGCTCCTTTTGTCTCAGATTCCATTTTACCTGGGACAAGATTTAAGAATGTTCAAATTTAAGGGGGTATTTGTTACACTTTAAGCGGCTCATAGCTACTGAATGCTAGAGCCCCACACCGGGCAGCGGCTCAAAGCCGCTTGCCGGATTGACAGTAATGAAATAAACGAACAAACTTGGATTGCCCGGTGGAGCTTGAGAGTCAGACTTACAATTCTTTTGATACGAGCCTTTAAAGCTTAGAACTGATTGATTCCGGAAAATCCGTTTTCAACCTGTTCAGGTCAGTAAATCCGGCTTTGAGCGCTTTTCGAAGAACGGAAATTGTCGCCTCATTGTTACCCTGCCAGAAAGGAGGGAAGGCAGAGTAGTAATACATCTCGGAGTTTTCAGGTTCTATCGTGCGGTAAACGAATAAAACCCGGTTCAGTAAGTCTGCATTGTGTTGAGCTATGGCTTGTTTCCCCAGCGAGTAACAGACTATTCCCCAGAATCCTTTAATTCTCCGGTACATGTCTGCACGCATGGCGTCCTGTTCGGTTTTGATTTTACCTTCAACGGTATTGATTTCGTTTTTCCACCAGTTGCTCTCTTTGGTGTTGAAAGCCTCCACATAAGTCTGACGCATCCCGATTTCGTAGTTCAGGCAATTTCCGAGACGGCTGAGCTGATTTCTGTACACCACATCGTTTTTCAGGGAATTATAGGTTGTGGCAAATGTTTTATTCCAGTCAAAGAGCTCAACGGAGGCCATATTTCGGGCGATAAGTGCTGCTTTCAGGTAATCTCCCTGTTGCTTCAGTGATTCAATTCGGGTTTGTTGTTGCTGATTATAGGCTGTTAGTTGAGTCCTCGTATTCGCAGATTCTGCATTTGGCGTGACGAAATGCAGATACCCCACTGCATTGTCCAGTATCAGGCTGTCGGGCCAGCTGTGTGAAGCATTGGTCAATTCAATTTTCAGATTATGCGGAAGGGATTCTTCCTGAAAAAGATACTGAGCCGTCTCCATAAAATTAAAATCATCCGTTCCTGAAATGGAGATGATCGGGCAGGAGAGGGTGCTGATTTCGTTCCGTCCGGCCAAAGCCCCACAAAGGATCAGTCCGTCTGCCGGATGTCCCAACGCATAACCCAATGCCATGCGTGCTCCACCCGAAAAACCGGTCAGGAACAGTGCTTTCCCTACCGGATATTTGCTGCGTACATCGTTAATCAGTGTTTGTATTGCCCGGTCATACCCTTCAAAACCGTTTTTTACATAATCGGAAGCGACTAATATCATCGGATATTTCCCGGCAGCCAGCTTGAATTTATTCAGGGCAAACTTTCCGGAACCATGCGCATCAATAATCACCAGTAATGGCAACTTTTCCTCCTCTTTCGTCCTTGCCGGAATATACACCTCATATTTGTTGGCAGCATCCGTAAGGCACGAATCCGTTTTCTCAATGGCCTTAATTGTTTCGTTTGAGTGATTCACTCCCCGGCATGAAATCAATGTGCCAAATAGCAAGACAAGAAGGGAAAGGAGTACTCTGTTCATGATGGTGGTTTTTCTGAAAGGTTAAACGGAATAAGGAGATGAATCAATTTTGTTGGTATTACGATCAAGAGCTCAACCGTGAGCTAATCACCTGTTCTTACATCGTGACTGTATAGTCGGTCCGGATCGACATTTTGGTACTTTTACCTTCGGCTTGCTTCTTGTCTGAAGAATTACTATTGATGGTAATGGAAATTGTCATCGAACCATCTAAGCTCTTAATCCATCCTGTTTTACGGTCCAGATGATATATTGCTTTGTTTTCTCCGATTTCCAGCTTGAACAGCATGGCCAGAAAACCACCTGCCCCGGATGAAGGCATTTCCGGCAGGCTCGAAACGCTTTCAATCAGGTATTCGTCCGGATTTATAGCTAGTAATTTGTAGGTGTTGGTCATTTTATGTAATGTGTCACCTTGCAAAGGAGTGAACGTTTGCCAGGTGTCCCCCGGATTAAGCGGTTTCTCCGGTAATTCGATGAACGTTTTCTCGAACCCTGAAGCAAAATCAGCCTGTTTGAGGTTATTCTTTTGCTTTGCCTTGATTTTCTCTAAGGAATCAGCCGGTAGTTTCATTTTGGCCAGTTGGCGGGTCATGTAATTCAGGGCCGGTTGCATTGCTTCTGCAATATTCCCGGTTTTTAGTATCTTTCCATTCCGGGCAACGTCCAGGGAGAGGCTTTTTCCCATCATCATTTTCAACATAATACCCAGTTGTTTCTTCAGGTCAACATCGCCTGTCGTTGTGCTGAGGGAGTCGCTGAATGCAATAGCGTCGGTATCAATGCTGAAGTCTTTCTCTTTTAGTGGAGTTGCGGCATTCATGAGCAGTCTTTCAAACGAAACATCCATCGCGTACCCCTGCGGAGTCTGTTCTTTAATCCGATACAAAATATCCGGAGCGAATTTTACATGCATTTCCATGTTCTTATCCGGTGCAATGATCGAAGTGGTGATGTTGAAGCGGCCATGCATCAGGAATTGGTCACCCTTTTTCAGGTTAAGCTTCAAAGTCTCTCCTTGTGTTGTTCCGCAAAGGAGTAATGCGGTGAAAACTGTAATAAGTCTCAGTTGGTTGATGCTTTTCATTATCTTTTGAATTATTGGTGGTTAACTGTGTGTTTGTGCGTTGTGAGAAATGAGTCGTTTTATACCTGACAGGTTTTTAAAACCTGTCAGGTATAACCTTAGATTACAATACCCCTTCCCACTCTTTATAAAACTGCTCCAGATAGAGTTCCATAAAGCGGTGTCGCTCTTCAGCCAGTTCTTTTCCCATTCGGGTGTTCATCCGCTCTTTGAGTAGCAGAAGCTTTTCGTAGAAATGGTTGAGGGTAGGGGTGTTACTGTTTTTATACTCCTCTTTGGTCATATTGAAGCTGGGAGGAATGGCAGGATCGTAAATATCCCGGCCTTTGTGTCCACCGTAGTTAAATGTGCGGGCAATGCCAATCGCCCCCATCGCATCCAGTCGGTCGGCATCCTGGATAATGTCTAGCTCCGGGGAATGAAACGTTTGCTCATGGTTTCCCCCTTTGAATGAGATATGGCGGATAATCTGCTCTATATGATCAATCACCTCTTTGTCAACTGCCATCGCACTCAGGAATTCTCTCGCTTTACTAGACCCGATCTCTTCATCCCCGTTATGAAATTTCGAATCGGCAATGTCATGCAGTAAAGCGCCGAGCTCCACCACGAACTGATCCGCTTCTTCGCCTTGCGCAATCCGTTGGGCTAGTTTCCACACCCGGTAGATGTGCCACCAGTTGTGCCCGGCTTCGGTGGTGGATAGTTCTGACTGGACGTAGGCGATGGTTTGTTGGATGATGGAGGTTTTGAGCATTGATTGATGAGTGGTGGTGATCTTCATGTTTCTAGCTTTCTAATTCCCAGATGTTTTTACCCGGATGCTTCAATTTAAGGTACATAAGACTTACACAAAGAAAACCTAAAAACACTCCCAGAATTTCTAATGTATAAATTAAGACGTCATCAACAAAAGTTTCCGGGGTAGTGTCGTCACTATAGATATTGATGTCAGGATTAGATGCAGAGTACATAACTCTAATGTTATCGCCTATTTCTCCATCATAGGTATTAAATGTTGAGCCTGAATGTTTGATGCCGGCAATATAAAATTCAAAAGTGGCCGTGTGTGCGCCTTTACCTCCTGAAATATAGGTTACTTTTGAAGTTGTTGATTTGGGATCTTGATTCACCACTTCGCGAATGGAGTTGTGATTTTGTACTACATAGAAACTGAATGAAAATATAGTTAGAGTAAAGACTGCTATAATTATTACCATAGTTCGGATATTCTTCCTGATCTTACTCTTATCTTTCTTTTTACTAAGTGTTTGTCTGATCTGAATTTGCTTTTTCCTTTTCTTTGTCATCTGATTTTTGATTCTTATAATTTTTCAGGTGTATCTTATTAAATAGCAAGTCTGGTTGCTGATTAAGCATTTATTGTCTCTAATCATTCAATCCCTTCCCATCCAGGATCATCGGGATACATTTCTCAACTCTCGACTCTCTGGTTTTGGCTTGTTTGGGTTGTGAGAAGTAAAGGATATAGGCCCTTTGCCGTCCCGGAGTCAACGCCTCAAACGCACTCTTCAATGCAGGAATTTCATCCAGTCTCTTTTGAAACTCTTCCGGAATATTATATTCAGACGACTTTTTAAACTCCACTTTTAGGCCGGCCTTTTCCACCTCGATAGCCTGAAAGATATAGGCTTTCAGAATGTCTTCCTGCTCTGTGATTTCCCTGATATTGGTAAAGCGGATTTGTCTGCCCGCCTGCACATTCGTCGTTTGTTGGATCAGGATCCCGTGGGTGTCCTGTAGTAAGGCTCCCTTGAAAAACAGTAATGCGCAATATTCTTTAAAGCCGTGAATGAGTACCACGTTATTCTGCTGGTGCGTATAGCATGGTACACCCCACTTCAACTCTTCAGTCAGTCCACAGTCAAGAGCGATCTTTCTCAGCTTCACCATCTCTTCCTGCCACTTGTCTGTTTTGCTCAAAAATGCATCAACCTTTGGATTCATATTGCTTTTTCTTTGAAGAAGTTGTTTTATAAAGTGTTTGCTTATAAGTAGGACAATGTAATTAGTTTGTATTATTTGTTCTTAAAGGGACAGAGCTGCAAGTTTCTCACTCAGACCCCCAACCCCCAAAATGGGGGCTATAACGCAGTTCTATATATGAATATTAGCACATTTAATTAGCTATTCGACCAGGCTAACGTTGTGATTGCACCACTCCTCCCCATTTTGGGGAGGTCGGGAGGGGTCGGTAATCTAGAGTTGAATTAACACTTTAGTATAAACTAAATTGGCTCATGCACTTACTGCGTTTACCTGATGTCCTGTTTTGTAACTAGTTCAAATGGACAAACCTAACAGGTTTTGAAAACCTGTTAGGTTTACTCTCAGTATGTCCCCCAGACACCGCAAATTTAAACAATTCCAGTAATGTTCCCTTGTTTTGCATATTACTAACAAAGCTATTTGATGGATAAATGGAATAAGATTATCCATTAAACATCTTGTTTCGTTTGATTGGCTCTCCTTTTCTGAGCTTTATTGCGTGAAAAACAGATGGAACGTCATTTGTCCACTTTCTGAGTATAAGTAGAATGGCTATTATCTCAATACGTGACAATACACCCAGGTAAAAGCAAATATTGAATATTAAGCCGGAGCCATTTCTTAGGATTACTTCGATCAAGGTTGCCACAATGGTTAATGCCCAGAATTTTGACAGGATTGCATGTGTCGCTACTTCCTTTTTGAATCTCAGATAGCTTATTGCATAAGTAAGCGCTTCTAAAGCAATCACTAAAGATAGTTTCCACAGATTGTCTCTGAAAAACTGCGGAGATATTATAAAGGCTCCCACGAATGCAAATATCCAGAATATCTGATCGATTGATGAATCTAACCTTCGCAATTTCTCATTCGAGATGTTCAATGACCTCGCAATTATACCATCAAAGATATCCGATACTATTGCCCAAATCATTATTCCTACAATCAACTCTCTGATTAAAATTGAATCATAAAAGGAGAGGAAAAGAACAACCGGCCCCAATAATAATCTTGAGTATATTAACGCTAGCGGGATTTTATGCAACAGAGCTTTCAATGTCATTCAGGTATTATAGATTATCAGTTGCGGTACTTCGGACCTGGCGCGAGGTGAGTGGGGACAGTTTTTTGATGATGTAGGCCGGAGTCATGCGTAGAACAGCCTACTGCGGTTTGTGTTCTACTTTTGTCATCACCGGACTAAAGTCCGGCGTTACCGGATCGGCCACACCTACGGTGTTTTGTCATTGTCAAATGCCGTAGGCATGGCCGATGTTGTAGTACACGGGTTTTAACCCTGTGGTTTGTTATTTTCTTTCAATAAGTAGTTGCGAGAGCGAGCCCGGATATCCGCGTTGGATGGCCAGTTCACTTGCCAGATGATCAATCTCGGTTTTTGAGATGCTGTCAAGCAGTGCATTTTGTTTTGCATTCGTTGCCATAACCGGAACAATGTTTTCTTCCTGAATCTTTTGAATGATTTGCCTGGCTACCGTTAAGGCAGAAGAGGCTTTTACAATCTCGGCACGCGCATACGAATCACTTGGAAAACTCACCTCACCCACTCTCAGGCTCGGGTCATCGCCCGGTATCTGCTGTGCTCCGTGCAAGGGCGGCCCTCCTACGGTAGCCGATTTGAATGAAGGCACATATCGGGCTGCATAACGGATGGCGGATTCAGTTCTTGTGTTGATTTCATTCTGATGCCATTCACGAGCAATTTTCCTTTTGATAGATGAGTCAAATTCAGCGGGTGATCCATCCTTTTTTGACTGTATCAATCCATTGTCAAACAAAGTGATATCCTTTGTCATGCCATGGATCTGATAATAGTCATTATTGTAAGGCGTTATCTGTAACATTCCGTGCGTACTGCCACGCTCTCCGTGAAAAATCATCTCAGGAATTAAGCCCGGAATACTATGCCATTTGGATATATAGGCCGCTTTGTATTCAACCAGTCTATTAGAGTTTAACTGTATATGTTTATCTACATGAGCAGTTTTATAGCCAGATGAATTGACTAAATACTTCACTTTATAGACTGCATCCTTCGTCCTTATTTCCCAATTGTAATCCAGTTGCTGGTTGCGTACATCATTGATATTTATGACTTTAGTATGCGTATGTAGCTCGCATGCATCGGCCTTATAAAGAGCTAACTGCGCCTGAGCCGCCAATCGAAAAAGGTTCCATCCATATTCCTGCACTAAGAAAACCGGCATTTTCAGGTTTTCGTAATCAATGTATTTAATAGCATTAGCCATCCATTCATCCTGCGATTTGGGATGTTGTACCGTGGCTTGCTTTGCCAGCGCGACCAAATCTTCGTGCGAATATGATTTGTAATAGTCGGCAGGATTGCCTAACACTTCATTTGATGCATCTTCGCTAATCAGCTCTTGATAGTAGTTTGCCAGGAGTTTGAGTTTATCCTCAATCTTATTTACATCAATGTTTTCTGATTTTGGAACGCTGATAAAGGTCGGTCTTTCATCAATCGACTGTGGAAATAGTTTCGCCATGTCGATGGATTGAAGCATGAGCTGTTTACATTGCTCTACCGATATTTCGGGGTACAGGTTTCCTCCTGCGTGTAAGTGGCAGAATGGAGGCCCGTTTACAAGGCTTTCACCCTGTTCGAATAAAATATTGTCTACTCCGTTTTGGGCAAGTTGTAAGGCAATAACAGAACCTGATATTCCACCTCCAATAATGCCCACCTTATATATCTTACTCATTTCAAAATAGTTTTTGTAGGTCAGAAAAATGATCTAAAACTATATCTGGTTTATAGTCTGCAATATTCTCGTTGTAGTTGTAACCATACGTCACACCAATGCTATTCATCCCCGCATTTTGCGCTGCAAGAATATCATTTTTCGAGTCGCCAACCATGATGCTTTTTTCTATGGTCGTGTTCATCGCGTTGGCTAAATAGAGCAAAGGGGCGGCATGAGGTTTTTTCTCAGGTATGGAATCTTCGCCAATCCAAAGCTTAAAGTACTGTTTAATGGAGAGAAAATCGAGTATCGATTCGATGTAATCAAACGGTTTATTGGTGCATATCACCATCTTATACCCTTTTTCATCCAGGTAGTTTAGCGTTTCTGATACTCCGGCATAAGTGAAGGTTTTCTGACACGATACCTCTTTATATGCCGAAAGATAAAACGCAAAAGCTTCTGCGAAGAAATCATCCGTTAGTTCCTTCTCCTGCATGGCAAGGTTAAGCGCTCTTTTGACCAGTGTAGAAGCTCCATTCCCCACAAAGGAAGCGATGAGTCTGATTTCTATGTCGGGTAAATTAAAGTGCGTCAACATGTTATTGATCGCCGTAGCTAAGTCTGGTATACTATTGATAAGTGTACCATCAAAGTCAAATATAATAAGTTCTTTGTCTTTATAATCCATATTACTTAATTGTGCGACAAAGATGTGGAAGTTTTGATTAAGTAAGAAGCAATTATAGGGATTTTAGAAGAAAATGGACTCTATACGCGTCCTATTTGTAATTACGCCTAACGACCGAGGCTATGGGCATTGGCGGCTTGCGGGAGCGTTCGCTGTCGTGAAACGACAAAGTGAATGCGGGAGCAAAACTGCCGGAATGCACGTCAGCCAGCCAATGAACATAGGCATGTGTTAGGGGCAACTTTTTTGTTTCTATTTTGTCAACAGTTTATATATGTTTCCTTTTTTGTCAATCAAGACATGTTTTTTGTCCTTAGTCCAAACTTCACAATACTGTTTTTGAAAGTCGCGTACTTTTGTGAACTTTGGTTCAATCGCAATTTTTCCAGTTTTGTCGATAAATCCCCAGAGTCCTCCAGTCCAAATTGTGTGTTCTTCGTCTACTCGCTCAATATGTCCACCCACACAGAAAGCTGCTAAGCCACTACTGAATGGAAAGGCAAATTCAAAGGGTTGTTTTGTTATTTTCTCACCTTTCATGTTTGCAAATCCAATTCGTTTGTTTTCTTGGTATCTGAAAAGTCCTTCAACAACATAGTCAGGACCATTGTCGTAAATAAACGGTGTTAGAATTTCCTTTCCTTGTCGGTCAATTACAATCCAGTTGAATTTTTTTGTCACAAATGCAATGTGGTACATTGTATCAGTTTCTACGTGTTCATATTTGGGACTTAAAACCACTTTTCCTTTTCTTGTCTTGAAGCCCCACAATTCTTTTCCTCCAACCTTGTCTTTAAATGCAAGCAAATAGTCTGACTTCTTTTCTTGTCCAAATGAAGTTAGATAAAAAAGAAGTATGATAATAGTCGTAATATGTTTTCTGTTCTTCATTTTCTTTTTTAAAGCTGCCCCTAACGACCGAGGCTATGGGCATTTGGCGGTTTGCGGGAGCGTTCGCTGTCGCACAGCGACAAAGTGAATGCGGGAGCAAAACCTGCTAAATGCACGTCAGCCAGCCAATGACCATAGGCGTGTGTTATGGCCTAGGTGTTTGTTTTATTATACTGGTTGTCGTTTTTATTTTGTCGTTAATTTTTTCTAGTTTTTCAAGTGACGTTTCGATTCTCTTTCTAATCCCTTTTAGTTGTTTTGCGAATTCAGTAGCATTTAGTCGAACATGGTTAAATCTAATTCCAGCTTGAGTTGCTAATGTATGCAAGTCGTTAAAGAAAGGAGCTCTGCTATATGTCTTTGCTAATTCTACTCCAAAAGGTAAAAGAAAATTTGATTCTATTTTTCCAAGTTGCGCTTTTTCATCAATTAGCTTCTGATATACGTCATGAAAAGAAGTCAGAAAGTGGTATTCTGGTAATGAAGCATAATTGCCTTCTTTTACTTCGATATCTTTTATCCATTTTATTATTTCTGTAGATAAACTTTCAATTTTATCCTTGATATATAATTGGTCTCGATAAACAAAATTCACCTGTTTGTCTACAGAATCAATTGATTGCTTAAGTTCCATGTATAGAAAGTCAATCGAACTATATATATTTTTATAGTCTGCTATTTTTTCTTGACTATCGGGTATAATAGAATGATATGCATGAAAAACCTCTTCTGTATCCATCTTTTGTAGTCTCAGCAAATCATTACTAGCTATTAGTTCTAATAAATGTTGTTCAGTGGGTACTTTCTCAATTTCAGCTGACAGTTTTTCAAATTTCCCGATTTGCTTCTTTATAATATCAACACAAGTTTCTATTAATTGAGACATATATACAAGTCTGTCATTATATAAGTCTTGCTTAATATATTTATCTCTCTCGTTCTGTTTTCTTTCAGCTACTTTTGTTAAGTAGTAAGCTCCAAGAAAGCCAAGACCTGTTCCTAAAAATGCTACTAAGAGGCTTAGCCAAAATGAACTAGGTTCATTAATTAAATTTTCGACTCTATAATACTCAAACATAGATTATCATTGTTTTATGAGTTTTTAATTTGAGAGAGTTCTAAGTTCATCTCTTGACCTGCCAACGTGTAAATTAAGTTCTGTAGCTGGTGAACACTCAAGATTTCTGATAGCATATTACCATGTCTATTTTGACCTTGTATCAACCTAAATCCACATACTTTTCCTTGCGTGTCTAGGTAAGCATATAGATTAATTGACGGTGACAAAAAGTATGTGTCCAAACTTAGAACATATGTTGTATGTACTTCTTTGGATTGTTTAAAACCATATTTTAAAAGAATATCTTCTGTAAGTGGAATTGGCTCTATTTTATTTAGATTTATATTCTTGTATCTTGAGGGAAATGAAGGATTATCAGTTTCTTCAAGCATAAACTCAAAATTTACGTGTCCAACAAAAACACCATTTACAGTGTGTTGATTTCCCATATAATTGACTAAATTCCCAATTCGTAATTCTTGTGGTTTTATCATAATTCTTCATTTATAATGATTTGAAAATTCGTAAAAGAACTTCCATAAATAATTCTGTTCTATGTCAGTTTTACAAAACGTATCAATAGTAGAATGCGTTTTTTCTTTTTTTTACACTTGGCCATAACACCAATATATAGTTACCTCATTTTCTGTATGGTCACCTGATTGCCCATATATCCGTCATATAAATAGCTGTGCAACTTGCTATGTTGTTGTAGATGAGTGATATATGAATATTCGGTGTTTTGGGATAGGTACTCATACAGGAATTTCGTTATACTATGTCTGATGTCATTATGTTATTAAATTCTGGATTCAAAAGTAATAAAGTATTTTGATCTATTGTAATATTATGTGATGTTTAATTGGTCTAATGGGCTTTTTATTTGCTCAAACCCTTTAGTTGTTATGTGTGTATATATTTCTGTTGTTTTACTACTTTCATGACCAAGTAGATTTTGTATATAACGAAGATCCGTGCCTGCTTCAAGTAGATGTGTTGCAAAGCTATGTCGTAATGTGTGAACGGTGACATGCTTTTTAATATTGGTTTTAGCTACAGCTGCTTTGAGAATTTTTTTGATGCTGCTTCTTGAATACTGCTCTCCATTCGCACCTTCAAACAACCATACTTTTGGTTTGTATTGAAGAAAATATTTTCGCAGTATTTCCAAAGTCTTATATCCCAGCAAAGTGTATCGGTCTTTTTTTCCTTTGCCTTGCTCCACCCTTATCTGCATACGTTGGCTGTCGATATCTTTAATCTTCAGGTCAATGGCTTCGCTAATACGCAGTCCGGCAGAATATATAGTCATCAGGATGGCTTTATGCTTAAGGTTTTCGGTGGCATTCAGTATCATCGTGACTTCTTCTGTACTAAGTACTTCGGGTAGGTACTTCTCTTCGCGGGGGCGGTCGATGATATAGATTTTTCGATTTCCACCTAGCACCCTTTCGTAGTAAAACTTGATAGCATTGATAGACTGGTTCTGGTAGGAGGTGGATATTTTCCGCTCATTTACCAGATAGCGCAGGAAGTCGATGATCATCGGCTCGGTGATATTTTCCGGTTGATGAGCTTCATAATGATTGATAAACTCTTCGAACAGGTCAGTGTATGAGTTGATCGTGTGTTGGCTGTATCTTAGCTCTTTGAGCTTTTCGATGTATTCAATCGGGCAGGTTTTGTAATTTCTGATATCCAACCGGGATTTACGTGGTATAATTTTGCCTTTGTTTTCTTCTCGATAAATCCATTCGAGAGAGTTCTGTTGTGCCAGGTCTTTGATTTCAGTCAAAAATTTTTCAGAATAAGGAAGTTCCCAACATCGTATATCGCTGTTCCAACTGCTGAGTGTAATTTGTCTGATTCGGGCTGCCAGATCTTTGTTGTAGCTGAAATAGATCCGTAATTTGCGCCTGAAGGAGCTGATGACCAGCATTTGGTCTTTATTATACGTTGGTTGTGTGGAGTTTAATGGCTGGATAGAAGATGTGTGTTCAATGATTTCTATCTTTCGATTGCCGAAATAGGCTTTCAGTTTGTCAATATTATCCCTGTAATTGGGGATTAACCAGCAAAATGTATTCTTATTCCATCGGAAATACCTGAATGATCGAATGAATTGGATATCCACCTCGTTTTTGGGCATTTTGATACTGATTTGTTTATCGGAGAGTTCAATTGTGATTGTGTTGGATGTGTTAGTTGGTTTAAGAGGAGGATTGTTTGCGTTTGTATTAATTTCCCCTGATTTTTCTATTTTCGTTATCCTTTGCTGACTGTTTTTCGGGGTTTCAGGATCAGATTGTTCTGGCCGGGGATATTCTATTTCCGGAAATAACTCTTTCAACCTTTCGAAAGCCTCTTTCGTATAAGGAATATGCCAGGCATTCAGTGTTCTGCTCCATTTGCAATCGGGTATTCGTTTTAATTTGAGCGCTATTTCCTGATTGTATGGAAAATCTATCCGGATGCGTATTTCGTTTCGGTGGGTGATTTTGCTGGCTTTCATGGTGTGTCAGGTTGGTTGTATACAAAAATAATAAATATAAAATTGGGTGGAATGGCTAATGGATAAATAATAGCCCTGGCTCCAGTGTGTTTGTCATTTTGTCCCCCATATCTCTAATTTTTAAAACGGGCAACTCCGCTCTTCCTCCACAGCAACTCAACAGCAACTCCACATATGCTCCACAGTTGTCCACATATAGGTGATTTGATAAAAATAGTCGGGTTTCCCGGTTTTTACTATCAGAATGATAATGGTTGTGAGGCGTGATGCTGTTTTTAATAACGCTGTTAGGTGAAAGCACGCTGACGAAGTTGGAGGGATGCGAGTACCAGTCCGCCTAATTAACCGCCCAATGATCGTATACCGATAACCTGACAGCGTCTATAGATCTGTCAGCGTTAAGTCCTTTACTGTTCATTCGATGAAAAAAGGAGCATCCTTTCATTTATCGCATTTTCTTATGGGAGCAGAGTCCCGATCAGCCTGATTTAACCGTTGATTCCAATACAAGATAATTGCGGTTAAAAACCGCAACACCTGATGGCGTTGTTTTGATTCTTTATTGATTTTAGTGTTTGAGCTTTTTGAATACGACAGCTACAAGCAGTCTGGGATTTGGGCACGCCTCCGTCCTGCGTAACCTGGTTAACTAACAATCACAAAACGCATGAGGATGTACGGCGTGTGGCTCCGGCCTGCGTAGCCAAAAACAAGGCCTTCTGCCTTACTAAAACAAAAGGACATTCGACTAAATATTCCCAATGCCCCTGACGGATATACTTTTGGGATTTTCGGTACCGTAGTGGCAGTCCCGATAGAATTCAGAACCGCCTTGATTACACATTGCTTTTTTACGTTTTCATATCCGATATGAGAGCCAAAACTTTTAAGGAGAAATACGGCATCATCTATAGAAAAGTCAATTTGAATCTGGGAAATAACTGATCGACCGGATATTTTTGCATTTTACTCGGGGATATGCCTATCATCAGTGATGACTCCATTTATCCCACATGGGATATTACAAATTTCCGCAGTTGACGCATATATCCCATGTGGGATACGTGTGTTTTTAGTGATGACGGGCTTGTGTAACGTGGGATACGTCTGTTTCTTCAGACATTTTAAGATACTCCACATGTTACAAGCCTGTTTCCGGTATGAATTTATGATATCCCGTTTGGGATAGTCACATTTCCAGTGGAAATTTAACATATCCCCGATGGGATATATACATTTCCGCTGATGTCACACTTGTGTACATTGCGACAGATACGTTTTCCTGACTCTTTTTGATTTTTGCAATTGATTGTTTTGCACAATCCTGAGGATTCGCACTTATTTTATGAATGGGGACAGACCAGAAGGGCTAAATGGTGCGAAGCGATTATTTTCTCATTTTCATCAATGGGCACTGTTCGGCCTCATTGAGCATTCATACTACCTACATCAAAGAACGCTTTTTCTGTTTATATCCACGCGCAACTTCTATTACCAAAAAACATTTTGTTTATGAATATCCGTATAATCACCTATTAATCTAACCGGAGTCTTATATTATGGTGCTCTGCACCTTTGTTGTCCGGGGATTCAATTTTTCTACAAATATTACGGGACTCTGTCCCTTTATATGATGATAATTGGTGCAGAGCACCATAATATTTGTAGAATATGGATAATACCACTCAACATTAGGTGCAGCGCACCGTAATATGAGTTTCGTCAAACGGCTTAGGTGTATATCGGGATATTCATTTTTTGTTTAGGGCGCATCGACTTTTATTGTATTCGCAATCCTAAGGAGCTTGACCATATAACAAATTGGGTTCTTACTCTTGAGAGTATTTGTACTATCAGAGAGAATTCACCTGAAAAGCAGCCAGCTTCGCTTCTCCTCCGTTCTAGCTCCGATACTGCTCCGATGTTCCTCCGATACTGCTCTTATTGATGGTTTATAAGTGTTTGTTGTCGTTTTTTGATATGGGTGGGCGTTTTGTGTCGATTTGTAATGATATATACCACAAAAAATAACAGTTTAAAAGTATGGTTTTCCGGATTGGATGGATAGTATCTTTTGCTTTGATTCCGGATAGTATTTAAATGGGAGGGGAGATTTGTTTGACTTTGCTGATTTCACTTCGGGTTTTATTTCAGAATATCAGTCAGACTGTTTTTGACATTTTGCTACTGTCGGATTTCGAAAATGAGTCTTTTTCCCGGTATTGATCCTCTAGGGATCCTCTAGGGACACTCTAGGTATCCTCCGGTGATGGTATAGAAAAAGGGAGGGATAGGAAATGGACTCGATTTGTTTGCAAAAATTGGCCGTTTTTACTTTTAATATATCAGAGTGATATTTGGACGTTCGCAGGGAGCCGGTAGCTGCAAAAAGGGCGTTTCTTTATTGTTTCTACCCTTAAAAAAGGCTCTTGGAAGAGATGAAAAAAGTAGGGCAAAAATTCTTGAAGTTACCGGATATGCGTATTCTCAAAAAGATTGCTATTTCGGCTTTTCCGGCTCGGTGATTTTACCGACCTTTGTAGGATAGAACAAACCGATGGTACAAACCTCCAAGGTTTTCAAAACCTTGGAGGTTTACGTTGGAGGTTTACGATAATTATGATACACCACTTTTCACCACAGGAATATTATGCCGAGCTGCTAACCCTCCACGTTTCCGATCGGAAGCCAGGCGATAAGCTGATGCGGTTGCGGCAGTTGTTTGACCGCTTTTGCCGTCAGGCGACACACGAGGATAAGTTGTCTTTTGCCAACTTCTTTTCGCGTCTCGATTTTGTGGTGAAAAAGTACGGCATTTCGCCTTCGCTCAATCAGGGGCTTAATGCCCTGCGTATCCGTACCAATCCTTCTCATCGCGATCAAAAGACCACAGTGAGCGAGGTGGAGTGGGCCATCAAGCTGCTGGCGGATTTGATCTATGAGGTATCGAACGAACCGACTCCGGTTGCGCTTTTCGATATTTATCCAACGGGAAAAATCAACTTTTCGCTCAAAAGTCGCTTCAAGGGTGAACGCATTCCAAAGATCCGCTGCCACTTCTCACAGGCAACAGGTGAAGACTCCTTCCTGGCCTGGACCGATGATGACCCCGACGAACCGATGAAAGTACAGCTTTCACCTGACTTTGATGAGAGTGTGCATTTTGCCGCGTTGCTCGAAAAGATTCATCATGGCGCTTCTCTCAATTTGGTGGATGTGGCATTTGACGAAGAGAATCATGCTTATCTGCCCGAGATGGTGGTGCTTGAGCCTGATTACCTGATGGATATCAGTGCGCTGGCTGAATGTTTCAAAGATTACGGCAAGCATCCGCTGAACTACATCTATTCACGCCTTGAGCTGCCTGCAAACAATAAATACCTGTTGCTTGGAAACGTGGCAAATGCTTTCCTGGATGCTTTTGTCAATGCCGGGGAGGGGGAAACGGTGGAATACGGAGCATTGATGAAGGAGATTTTCAACCGCAATCCGTTTGACTTCACGACTTGCCCCGACATCGAGCAGATGGATGCAGAGAAACAGTTCTTTGCCGATTGTAAACTTCAGTTTGATAATATCAGCAAGCTGGTCAACGAATATTTTCCACAGAAAAGTTACGGCATAGATAAGTCTCAGGTGGTACTTGAGCCCGGTTTCCTTTGTGAGACGCTTGGCTTTCAGGGGCGTCTCGACCTGATGATGCAGGATTACAGTTGCTTTATCGAGTTAAAGTCGGGCAAGGCAAAGGAGTTTCCACCGCCGCTTTCCCATCGCGAGAACCATTACGTGCAGATGATGCTCTACTTTGCGATCCTCCATTACAATATGGGTGTGGATGTGCATAAATCGCAGGCCTATCTGATGTATTCCAAATATCCGATGCTCTATCCTGAGCGCCCTTTCTGGAGCCTGGTGAAGACCGCAGTGGAGGTGCGTAACCGCATCGTGCTCTGTGATTACGGAGTGCAGCATCAAAACGAGATTGACTATACCCGCAGTTTCCTCGCGACTCTGAATGCGACAACGCTCAACGAGAAAAACATGTCTGGGAAATTCTGGGAAACCTATCTGCAACCGGATATTGACAAGTTTGAAAAGCGGCTGAAGAATCTGACTCAGCTTGAATCGGACTATTTTCACAGACTCTACAATTTCATCACCAAGGAACAGTTTGTCTCCAAGACCGGCAGCGGTTCAGACTACGATGCCAATCGCGGCATCTTTACCCTTTGGAACGCTTCGTTGCAGGAGAAGATTGAGTCCGGTGAGATTCTGCACGACCTGACCCTCGAAAAGAGCGAGATTCGTAACGATATACATCGTCTCCGACTTTCCATTCCGGCTTATGAAGGTGATTTTCTTCCCAATTTCCGTGCGGGCGACATTGTTCTGATTTATGAACGGAACAATGCGCAGGATAACGTCTGTAACCGTCAGGTGATCAAGGCTTCGATCATCGCTATGGATAATAGTTCCGTGGAGTTACAGTTGCGTTGTCCGCAGAAAAATGCGTCAGTGTTACCGTTAAATAGCAAATACGCCATCGAGCACGACTATATGGATGTCGGCTTTACGGCTATGTACAAAAGCCTTGCAGCCTTCCTCAAAGCAAAAGGAGAGCGCCGCGACCTGCTTTTAGGGCAACGGGAGGCGGAAACAGACCAATCCGTTCTGGATAAACTGACCGGGGAGGAGAGTGATTTCGAGCGGGTGGCTCTTAAGGCCAAAGCGGCGAAGGACTACTTTCTGTTGCTGGGCCCTCCCGGTACCGGAAAAACCTCCTGTGCACTCCGGCAGATGGTGGAAACCTTCTACGCTGAACCAGATAAAAACATTCTGCTGATGGCTTATACCAACAAGGCGGTGGATGAAATCTGCCGTGCCCTGGAGTGTATTGAGCCGTCGATTGATTATATCCGGGTAGGAAATGCCTGGTCCAGTGAAGTGGAGTTTCACCCGCGCCTGCTCGAAAACCAATTGGCGGAATGTCGTAATCGAGCCGAAGTTCGCCAGCGCCTTCAAAACTGTCGCGTCTATGTCTCCACCGTGCCCACGATGAACGGTCGTACCGGACTCTTCCGCCTGAAACGTTTCGACGTAGCCATCGTGGACGAAGCGAGCCAGATCATCGAGCCGCAACTGCTGTGGCTGCTCTGTGCGAAAGACCGTCACGGAGAGAATGCCATCGGGAAGTTTGTACTGATTGGCGATCATAAGCAATTACCGGCTGTTGTGGTGCAGTCCCCTTCCGAATCGGAGGTGAAAGAAGAGTCATTGCGGCAGATTGGTTTGTTGAATTTCCGGGAAGCGTTGTTTGAGCGGCTCTTCCGCAATGCTACGGAGAAGGGCTTAACTCATTGCATTGACATGCTTCACCGTCAGGGACGCATGCATGAAGAGGTTGCGGAATTTGCAAACAAAGCCTTTTACCATAACCGACTTCGCGTGGTACCAACTCCGCATCAAGAGGAGGATCTGCCTTACGAACAGAAGGGGGAGGATAGTTTCACGCAGTTGCTGGCTTCGAAACGGATTCACTTTTTCCCGACTACGACCTCTTCGTCCGATATTTCATTTAAGATAAACAGCAATGAGGCGAAACTGACGGCTGAGATTTGCCGGTCGGTCTATGATTTATATAAGTTGAATGATATTCCGTTTCACGGCGGAGAAAGTGTGGGGATCATAACACCTTACCGCAGTCAGATTGCAGCCATCCGCCGTGAATTGCAAAATACCGGCATCACCGAACTGCAAGGCCTCTCTGTTGATACGGTGGAACGCTTCCAGGGCGGGCAACGCGATGTGATTATCTATTCGTTTTGTGTAAACCGTCTGCACCAGTTGGCCTTTCTTCCCAACATCACCATCGACGAAGGGGTAGAGGTGGACCGTAAACTTAACGTAGCGCTCACTCGTGCTAAGAAACAACTCTTTATTCTGGGCAATCCGGAGATATTGGAGAAGAATCCGATCTATAAACGATTGCTAGACTGGTTAGGGTGAGGGGAAAGCTTATTTGATTTTATCCATTAAGTGATAGGAGAGAATTGATGTCGTATGAATTGGGAAATAAGAATTACGCGTCAAGCGGCATGAAGCCGCTGAACGCTAGCGCTGTGCTCCGGGCAGCGGCTTCATGCCGCTTGCCGGATTGATAAGACTAGACAGTCCTATAGAAGCATGGTATAAATAGGACATTAAATTATACTCAGTACTTAATCGCCTTGGTGTTCAATAAAAAAAGGAGGAAACCTGCAAAGATTTCCTCCTTTTCCGTTATCTGAAACAGGTTTGTTTTAGAAGTTTACTTTAAACTCTACCCGTCTGTTTTGTTGTCTTCCCGCAGCCGTTTTGTTGTCAGCAACCGGTTGTTTATCCCCGAATCCGGCTGACATCAAACGATCAGCACTGATGCCTTTTTGTACCAGGTAAGCCTTCACTGCTGCTGCACGTTTTTCCGAAAGAATCTGGTTGGCTTCAGGTTTACCAACATTGTCGGTGTGTCCGTTAATGTCGAGCTGATAAGCCGGATTTTCTTTCATAATGGAAACGACATTATCCAGAATCGGGAATGATTTCGGCAGGATCACATCTTTACCGGTGGCAAACTGTATACCCTGTAGTGCTCTTTTGAATACCTCTTTGGTCTCTTGTTTTATTTCCGGACATCCTTTATTTTCAATTGTACCTTTCACATCCGGGCATTTATCCAGATAATCAGGCACACCGTCACCGTCACGGTCCAGCGGGCAACCGTTAGCATCAACCTGAACACCGGCAGGAGTATTAGGACATTTATCCAGATAATCAGCCACGCCGTCTCCGTCAGAATCAATCGGGCACCCATTTGCATCCACCTGTACACCGGCAGGGGTATTCGGGCATTTATCCAGATAGTCAGGTACACCGTCACCGTCACTGTCTAGCGGACAACCATTCGCATCCACTTTAACACCAGCCGGAGTGTTTGGACATTTATCCAGATAATCAGCTACACCATCGCCGTCACTGTCAATCGGACAACCTTTGGCATCCACTTTTACGCCCAGCGGAGTGTTCGGACAAAGATCATATTTGTCAAGTACACCGTCGTTGTCTTTGTCTTTTTTGCCTCCAAAGCTGATTACGAGTCCCACGGAGTGTTTCATGAAGTTATCGTCTTTGTTATCCATTTTGAAATCCTGACGGTCGCTCGCATTAAAGTTGAAGAGCCATTGGTACTGTAATGCCACGGTCTTTGAGAAATTGAATTTTAATCCTACTCCCAATGGAATGATCGCAGTGTTGCTTTCGTAAATCTTGGGGCCACCAGAGTAATTCACATAACCAAACCCAGCAGTCAGGTACGGGGCAAAGAAGCTATTCTCCGGCAGGATATAGCCATTATTGAGTTTATATCTCAATAATCCGGAAAGGTCAAACTTCTTTCCCAGAAAATTACTTGTTGAGTTAACCCAGGAACCATATTTTCCATAAGTAGCCTGAAAACCTCCATCGAAATTTTTATCCAGATAGAAGTTTAGCCCCAATCCTCCCATTCCGTAGAAGGTTTTGTTCCATTTGAAGTAGTCATTGGCAATGTCGCCATTGTACTCGTTTTTCCCGAACAGAGCTTCGATGGCCCACTTTTTGTCTGCGTTTTGGGCATAAATGGCTATCGAGCAAAATACACCCAGTAATAAAATGCTAATCTTCTTCATAACTGATCTATTATTTGATTAAACGACTAAATATGAAATGTTTGAATGAATAAAGTTTATTTGATTTGTGAATAAACACAAATACCTATCCTTGTAAACAGATAGGTAATGAAAAAAGTTTAAAGCAAAGGGACTTTGTGTTGAGAAAACAATAAGAGATGTAGTTTTAAGCAAGAAAAAGCCCTGCTTTTTTGGAGCAGGGCTTGAATCGGTTTTTGTTATTTAAGTTGCAACTCAGCTCTTCTGTTTTGAGCTTTGCCTTCTTCAGTGTTATTATCACCGACCGGTTGGGTTTCTCCGTATCCGGCTGTTGAGATACGTTTTGCGGCAATTTTCTTTTTCACCAGATAAACTTTTACAGAGGTTGCTCTTTTTTCGGAAAGTTTCTGGTTGTATTCATCAGGTCCTGTGCTGTCAGCGTGACCGTTAACCAAAAGTTTGGAGTCTTTGTTTGCATTCAGGGTTTTAACCACATCGCTCAGGATGGTTTGATGTTCGGGTGTAATTGCATATTGGTTTGTTGCAAATAACAGATTCGGGATACCTTGTTTTTCAACTACCGGGCAACCTCCGTTGCTTGCAGGGCCGGCAACATCAGGGCATTTATCATCTTTATCAGCCACTCCATCATTGTCTCTGTCAGGACAACCCATGGTAGAAGCCTTGCCTTTTTCGTTCGGGCATTGATCCTGGTAGTCAGCCACACCATCATCATCGCTGTCAAGTGGACAGCCTTTTGCATCAACTTTTACATTGGCAGGTGTATTCGGGCATTTATCCAGATAATCGGCAACACCGTCATTGTCGCTATCAATCGGACAACCGCTGGCATCAACCTGCGCACCGGGGGGGGTATTCGGACATTTATCCAGATAGTCTGCTACACCATCGCCGTCACTGTCGATTGGGCAACCTTTGGCATCAACCTGCACACCCGCCGGAGTTCCCGGGCAGGCGTCGAGTTTATCTGATACGCCGTCTTTGTCTGAGTCTTTTTTACCACCGAAGCTAATCACGATTCCTACGGTGTGTTTCAGGAAGTTATCGATCTTATTATCGTAACGTTTATCTCCGTTCCAGTCGCTTTCGTTGAAGTTGAACAGTAATTGGTATTGAAGGGCTACGTTTTTGGATAGATTGACTTTAATGCCGCCTCCCAGCGGAATCGTCATATTGACACCTGTACGGAAGATTGAACTGTTGCCTCCAAAGCCGTTGTAATAGTCAGCATAGCCTAATCCTGCAGCTAAATAGGGGGCAATAATGCTGTTTTCGCTTAGGATTTTGCCGTTGTTCAATTTGTATTTGCCTAGTAGGTTTAAGTCCCAACGTCCACCAAGAAATTTACGCGTTCCAACTTCTGCTCCGATTTTACCCAATGAAAAATAGCCTCCCAGATCGAATGACTTGTTGAGGTATTTACTTATGCCAATACCGCCCAGGGCATAGAATGGATCCCATTTCCAATACTGATTCTGGATGTCACCACGGTATTCGCTTTTACCAAACTGGCCTTCTATTGCCCAGGGATTGTCAGCATTCTGGGCAATCATAACCATACTACACATGAAACTTAACAGTAGAATAGAAATCTTTTTCATAATCGTAAAGTTTAGATTAGTATTATTTGATTCGAATGTAAAATCAGCAAATTACTCTTTCATCTGTTTGATAAATAAGGCGAAATGTGAATAAAACAAACAACATACCTCAATAACATAATTGATCCTTAAATAGTTTCTTGGGTTATGCCATTTTAACAAAATGCGTTGAAGGGGAGGGGATATGAAAAGTTGTTATTGTGAAAACGGAATATCGGACAAAAAGAAAGCCCCACAGATAATGATCTGCAGGGCTTTTGAAGTAATATATTTCGGGAATTAGATAATGCCTAATTGCTTGAAACATTTTTGGATGGTTTCGATAGCATAGTCAAGCTGTTCGAATGTGTGCGTTGCCATCAGAGAGAAGCGAATCAATGTGCTGTCTGGAGCAACTGCCGGAGAAACAACCGGATTTACGAAAATGCCCGCTTCAAGCAGCATTTTTGTAACCAGGAAGGTTTTTTCATTGTCACGAACGAACAATGGAATAATCGGAGTGGTAGTGTGGCCGATTTCGCAACCGATAGCACGGAAACCTTTCAATGCGTAATCAGTCAGTTTCCACAGGTGCTCGAAGCGCTCCGGTTCACTTTCCATGATATCCAAAGCTGCATTAACTGCGGCTGTCGATGCAGGCGTAATACTTGCACTGAAGATGTATGAACGAGAATTGTGGCGCAGGTAATTGGCTGTAATTTCATCTGTTGCAATAAATCCACCTAAAGAAGCAAACGATTTACTGAAAGTACCCATGATAAGATCAACATCGTCAGTTACGCCTGAAGCGTGGCACAATCCTTGTCCGTTTTTGCCGAACACACCCAAACTGTGGGCTTCGTCCACCATCAGGTTGGCATTGTATTTTTTAGCCAGAGGTACAATCTCTGTCAATGGAGCCTGGTCGCCTTCCATACTAAAAACGCCGTCAACAACGATCAGTTTTACTTTATCAGGATCGCATTTAGCCAGTGCTTTTTCCAGAGAAGCCATGTCATTGTGACGGAACTTAACTGAATTGGAATATGACAATCTGCGTCCTTCAATGATTGAAGCATGGTCAAGTTCGTCCCAGATAATATAGTCCTGACGTCCGGTAAGACACGATACTACACCGAGGTTTACCTGAAATCCGGTAGAATAAATGATAGCATCTTCTTTACCAACAAATTTAGCCAAGCGTTTTTCCAGCTCAACGTGGATGTCCAGTGTACCATTCAAAAAACGTGAACCGGCACATCCGGTTCCATATTTTTTTATAGCAGCAATAGCAGCTTCCTTAATTTTGGGGTGGTTGGTCAGGCCGAGGTAACTGTTTGATCCAAACATCAATACCTTTTTACCGTTAATGATTACTTCCGTATCCTGATCGCTCTCGATCATGCGAAAATAGGGGTAAACACCAAGTGCTTTTGCCTTTTGTGGGGCATCGAACTCGGCCAATTTCTGTTGCATTAGTTTCATAACATTTGTATAAGGTAGGGTTATTAACTCCTCATTATTTTATCCGAATATCTCAGGTCTTTCGAATTTCGACCGGCAAAAATAGTGAAAAAAATTATAATCCGGATTTTTCACCTGAATTTATATTGAAATATAGAAGGGGGCCGGTTGATGAAGGGTTTTGAAATGGTTGTATGTGTAAGTAAATCAGCTGGATATTTCAAGATGACCGCGGTTGTTAAATTTGAAACGCTCCTTTAGTTAATCGGATTTTCAACCTGTAAAATCAAATAATGGAGGTTTGGATACTAAATGACAAACAGTTGCGTTAGTTTATTATAGCAGGGATATTGCAATCACCTGTATTACCTTACCATAATTAAATTAGCCTATGAAGAAAGCTTACACTTCTGAATTTCACAGTAAAAACAAAATGCAAAATGAATTAAGTCGGTACAATCCGAGAAAATCTACATTAAATCTGCTAAAGCAATTTGCCCGAACCTTCACTGTGGAGAAAACTGAAAAAGGAAAAACAGTCAATATGTTTCTGAACTAAAAGCAACGAAAGTTGCTTTTTTTATTTTCCGGGAATCCGGTCTGATTATCTTTATTTATCTTTACTTCGAAAAGTAAGGAAGCAGTAAAATGATCCAGCACGAAGGTACAATTATTGAACTTAATGAAGCGAAGGTTACCATCCGGTTATATAAGCAGTCGGCTTGTGCCGGGTGTCATGCAAAAGGTAGTTGCAGTGTTGTTGATCAATCGGAAATAATTCTTGACCTGCCTTTGCCTCCTGAAAATCTTCACATCGGTCAGAAAGTATTACTGGAAGGAAGTGTGTCAATGGGTATGCAGGCCATTGTTTATGCCTTCGTTATTCCGCTGGTAATTCTTATTTTTACACTCGTTATTTTCCAACACTATTTTTTCAGTGAATTAATATCCGGAGCAGTGTCTCTTTTGATGCTGGTCCCATATTATCTGGTTTTGTATCTGAAGCGGGATACCCTGAAGCGAAAATTCGTCTTTCGGATAAAGACCGGTATATAAATTGTAGGTTTATTGTTTATGAGTATTATCCTTATATCTGTAATTTTGCTCGCTATCGTCGGGGGTACAAGTGCAATCATATTATATGTGGTTGCCAATCGCTTTCAGGTAGTGGAAGATAAACGGGTGAATCTGCTCGAGGAAATCCTTCCGGCGGCCAATTGCGGTGGATGCGGTTATCCCGGTTGTCACGGATTTGCCGAAGCCTGTGTGAAAGCTTCGTCTTTAAATGGACTGAGATGTCCGGTTGGTGGTGATGAGTTGATGTCAAGGGTTGGAGGTTTGCTGGGTTTTGAAGTGCAAGTCACTGCTCCGATGATTGCGGTGGTTCGGTGTAATGGATCCTGCGACAATCGCCCCCGTACCAGTCAATACGATGGCGCTAAAAGCTGTGCCGTGGAGTCGATGCTTTATGGTGGTGAAACGGGTTGTTCATTCGGATGTCTTTCGCATGGCGATTGTGTGAAAGCGTGTATGTTTGACGCTATATATATTAATGAACAAACACTCCTGCCAGAAGTTGTTGAAGATAAATGTACAGCTTGCGGGGCTTGTGTTAAGGCTTGTCCGAAAAATATAATCGAACTCAGGAAAAAAGGGGAGAAATCACACCGGATATTTGTCAACTGTGTAAATAAGGACAAAGGAGCTATTTCCCGTAAAGCCTGTTCGGTTTCCTGTATTGCCTGCTCCAAATGCCGGCAAGTCTGTAGCTATAACGCAATTACCATTGCAAATAATCTGGCGTACATAGATTGTAATTTATGTACGTTGTGCCGTGCTTGTGTGGAAGTTTGTCCAACTTCGGCTATTGCAGAGTTGAACTTTCCGCCCCAAAAGAAAACTGAGGCAGAAGAATAATCGATATCGAATGTTACTATGAGCTTATCGTTTTTCCAAAAGTATAAATACAGAACATTTAAAAAAGGTGGGATTCATCCTCCTGAAAATAAATTGTCGGCAAGAAAGCCGATAGTATTGCTTCATCCCCCGACAACAGCCGTTATCCCGATTGCTCAAAGTCTGGGCATTCCATCGTCTCCCATTGTTGCAAAGGGAGACAGTGTGAAGGTGGGTACACTCATTGCCCGTGCAAATGGTTTTGTTTCTGCCAATATTCATTCTTCCGTATCCGGTGTCGTGAGTAAGATTGATGAAGTAACTGACATCAGCGGGTATCGTCGCCCTGCAATTTTTATCGATGTGGACGGGGATGAATGGGAATCCGGGATTGACCGGACTGATACTTTGGTAACTGATATTCAATACTCTCCTGAAGATATTATTTCCAAAATCGGGCAAATGGGGATTGTTGGCCTGGGAGGAGCTACCTTTCCGACTCATGTAAAATTAACTCCGCCGAACGGTGCCACAATTGAAGTGTTATTGGTCAACGCGGTAGAATGTGAGCCCTACCTGACCGCAGACCATCAACTGATGCTGGAAAAGGCGGATGAAATCCTGGTCGGGATTCAATTGCTGATGAAGGCATTGAAAATTAATAAGGCATTTATCGCCATTGAAAATAACAAGGCAGATGCAATCCGGCTATTCAGGGAGAAGGTGAAGGATTCTTCCGGCATTGAAGTGGTGGCCCTGCAAACCCAATATCCGCAGGGAAGTGAAAAACAATTGATTGAAGCTGTACTGAATCGTCGAGTGAAAAGTGGTGAACTTCCCGCATCTGTAGGCGCTACGGTGCAGAATGTTGCCACGGTTTTTGCCGTGTACGAAGCGGTGCAAAAAAATAAACCGTTGGTGGAGCGGGTGGTCACAATCTCAGGAAGTTCGGTCCTCCGGCCTTCAAATAAATTGGTGCGTATTGGGACTCCTATCCGGCAACTGATTGAAGCCGTTGGGGAAATGCCCGGTAATACCGGAAAAATCATTGCTGGTGGACCGATGATGGGGAAGGCGGTGGTAAATGCAGACGTGCCTGTCGTGAAAGGTTGTTCGGGGATTTTGCTTCTGACTAACGATGAAGCCCAACGGGTAAAGATGAAACCCTGCATTCGCTGTTCAAAATGTGTACAGGCTTGTCCGATGGAACTGGAGCCCTATTTGCTTGGAAAAGCCGGAGAATTGCAACTTTGGGAAATGGCAGTAAAAGAGCGGGTAATGGATTGCATCGAGTGCGGTACATGCTCCTACGTTTGTCCGGCCAATCGACCTTTGGTCGATTTTATCCGACTGGGTAAATCAAAAGCAGGCGCTTTATTGCGTGCCCAAAAGTAATATTCTACAAACTGACAGTTAATCATGACACAACCATTGATAGTTTCCCCATCCCCTCATATCCACAGTGGCGACTCGGTCGCCAAAAACATGCACAGTGTGCTGATTGCCCTGGTTCCGGCCTTTTGCGTGGCTGTATATGCATTCGGACTGGGAGCCATTACGGTGACGGCGACTTCGGTAGCGGCCTGTTTGCTATTCGAATACCTGATACAGCGCTATTTGCTTAAAGGAGAAAAGACCATTTCGGATGGTTCGGCGATATTGACCGGCGTGTTGCTTGCCTTTAATTTGCCTTCTAATTTACCATTATGGATAGTCGTTTTAGGAGCCCTGTTTGCGATCGGTGTAGCCAAGATGCCGTTTGGGGGATTGGGGAACAACCTCTTTAATCCCGCATTGGCCGGAAGGGTTTTTCTGCTGATTTCATTTCCGGCTCAAATGACCACCTGGCCCATAGCCAATGCTGCCAATCGTTTTTCCACGGTGGATGTGGAGACCGGAGCCACCCATTTAGCTGTGTTGAAGGGATATCTATCAACGGATTCACTCCATTTTCTCGATTTATTTTATGGAAAAATGGGAGGAAGTCTTGGTGAAATCAGTGCATTGGCCCTGTTAGCCGGATTCGTATTCCTGTTGATCCGTAAGATTATCACCTGGCATATTCCGGTCTCCATCTTTGCGTCGGTTGCTCTCTTTGCTTTCCTGATGGGGAGCGATCCGGTGCAGCACCTTTTCTCTGGCGGTTTGATGCTGGGCGCGATATTTATGGCAACTGATTATGTGACTTCACCCATGACATCCAAAGGAATGCTGATTTATGGCGCTTCTATCGGACTGCTTACCATGCTGATTCGTCAATACGGCGCTTATCCGGAAGGGGTTTCTTTTGCCATTCTGCTGATGAACGGGGTAACGCCTTTGCTTAATACCTATTGTAAACCAACACGTTTCGGGGAGGTAAAACATGGCTAAACTGGAATCTTCATTTCGGAATATGGTGTTGTCGCTGGTTATGATTACCGGATTGGCGGCCGCACTCCTGGCTTCGGTCTATAAGATGACGAAGGAGCCGATTGCCTTTTCGGAGAAACAAAAACAGATTGACGCAATAGGGCAAGTGGTACCTGCTTTTGATAATTCACCTTTGGACGAAGCCTGTAAAGTAGCGGTAGCAGGTGCTGATTCTTTTACGGTTTTTCTGGCAAAAAAGAACGGAAAGCTGGTTGGTGCCGCTGTGGAGGCGGTGACGAATAAAGGTTTCTCCGGAAAAATCAGGCTAATGGTTGGATTTGATGCAGAGGGAAATGTCGTAAACTATGTGGTGTTGAAGCACAGTGAAACACCCGGGTTGGGTTCGAAAATGCAGCAGTGGTTTTCCGACAAAAGCAAATCCTCGCAATCCATCTTAGGTCACAATCCGGAAACGCCGCTAAAGGTGAAAAAAGATGGGGGAGAGGTCGATGCTATAACTGCGGCAACCATCTCTTCACGAGCCTTTCTGGATGCGGTGAACCAAGCGGCCAAGGCTTACCACTCAACAACAGGAAATGATGTGAAATCCGGAATGAATGCCAATTGATTAACTGAAGATATGAGTTACCTGAAGATATTAACCAACGGAATTATTAAGGAGAATCCGACATTCGTGCTCTTGCTGGGGATGTGTCCAACGCTGGGAACGACCTCGTCGGCGCTAAACGGCATGAGTATGGGACTCGCCACGGCTTTTGTGCTGACGGCTTCCAATATGGCGGTGGCTATGATGAAAAATCTTATCCCCGATAAGGTGCGAATACCGGCTTATGTGGTGGTTATCGCGACCTTTGTAACGGCGGTGCAGTTGCTGATGCAGGCCTATGTACCTGCGCTTTATGCCAGCCTGGGCCTTTTTATCCCGCTGATTGTGGTGAACTGCATCGTGCTTGGCCGTGCTGAATCCTTTGCGGCAAAAAGTACAACCACAGAATCCGCTTTTGACGGGTTGGGTATCGGGCTTGGTTTTACGATGGCACTTACGATTCTGGGGGCTGTGCGTGAATTCCTCGGAACCGGTAAGATTTTTGGCTGGAATATTTATCCGGAGAAATTCGGTTCGCTGCTTTTTGTGCTGGCACCCGGGGCATTTATCGTGCTTGGCTTCCTGATCGCATTATTCAATATTTTCATCAAACGGAGTAAATAAGGTATTGGAGTAATGCATTTTCTCCTCTCTTCATTACTTTAATTCCTTTCATTGCCTTCATTTATTTAATTTCTTTAGTCCATGTCCTACATTGTCATATTTATCACAGCTGTCTTTGTCAATAACATCGTATTGGCGCAGTTTCTGGGAATTTGTCCTTTTCTGGGCGTCTCCCGTAAGGTGGAAACCGCCATCGGCATGAGTGCTGCGGTGGCTTTTGTGATGACGCTTTCCACTATTATCACCTATCTCATACAGGGTGCGTTGACCGCATTTGGCATTGATTTTATGCAGACCATCACCTTTATCCTGGTGATTGCGGCTTTGGTGCAGATGGTAGAGATTATCCTGAAGAAGGTCTCGCCGCCGTTGTATCAGGCGTTAGGTGTTTTCCTTCCGCTGATTACGACCAATTGCACCATCCTGGGCGTGGCTATTCTGGTGATTCAGAAGAATCTCAATCTGGTGGAGTCGGTAGTCTTTGCCTTTTCCACCGCGATTGGTTTTGGCGTGGCGTTGGTTTTGTTTGCCGGATTGCGGGAGCAGCTCGCAATGACCCTTATTCCCAAAGGAATGAAAGGAACTCCCATTGCCCTGATTGTGGCCGGTATGCTGGCGATGGCTTTTATGGGATTTTCCGGTATTGATAAGACGCTGGCGAAGTTGTGGGGAATGTGATGGTTGAGCTACCTCCCGAAAAGGCAACTAACTCATTCGGGGTAGCTTCTATCTTCTTCGATAAGATTTCTATGTGGTTCGGGGCAGCTTCTATGTTGTTCGGAAAGGTAACTACCTTCCCGAAAAGGCAACTAACTCATTCGTGATAGCTTCTATCTTCTACGATAAGGCTTCTAAGTGGTTCGGGGTCGCTTCTATGTTATTCGGAAAGGTAACTATCTGATGCAAATAGGCAACTAACTTCTTCGGAGTGCCATCTATCTCATTCGACCTGGCAACTATCCTCTGCGAAGAGGCTTCGGACTTGAGCGGTAAGCCAACTATCTCTGAGAAATGCTGTCTATCTTCTATCGAAAGGTTCCTATCTTCAACGGTATAATATTCAGGAATTAAGAAGAGGCTTCCCTGTGATGCAGAAAGCCTCCTAAAACCCTTATTATTCCCCCGCTTTCATCCCTTCTTTCATTTTTCGGAAAAACTCATTCAGTTTCTCCTTTTGGTCGTCGGTCAGGTTGGGGAGATGTTCTTTGGTTGTTTTAATCAATTTCTGGAAAGCCTGTTCGGGATGTTCCTCCCTCATGGCTAATTCAACACCGGCTTCGTAGCCCATTTTCCCCACTATATCATTAGAAACCAATGCTGAATGGCGAAGAAACTTCTGCGGGTCTTTCTGGAAATAATCCAGGATATACGTTCCCAGTTCTTCACCGACATACCCATCAGCCTGTTCGCAGATTTTGCCAAACACCTTGAAGTAATATTCGCTTTTGGCGTAATCCTTGGTGGCAAGACTGTCCATCAGCGGTTTGATGTATTTCTCGTTGTCGTTCCAGATGCTTTTCCCGCTCAGGATCAGGTCGCCGACTATTTTTACCGAATCATTATCCGGGTCGGTAGCCTGTTTTACCAACGAAGTCGTTTCGTTGATGATGGCCTTTACGGTGTGGGCAGCTTCGCGCTGGTCATTGCAGGCGCTGAGCGAAAGCAGCAGGAGAATTGCAGTTGCAAAATGCTTCATCATCTGTCACGTATTGCTGATTTCCCGTACTTCCACACTCGTGCCTTCACCTTGCAGGATAGGGCAATCCTTCGCCAGGCTCAATGCCTCGTCCATATCATTGGCTTGAACGATGATGTATCCCGCCACGGATTGTTTCTCTGAAATGTAAGGCCCGGCCGCGATAGCGTCGTTCGTTTTCAGCACAAAACCGTCCGGTGAAAGGTGATTGCCGCTGACCATCTTGTCCTGTGCGACAATGCCTTCTATCCATTGGCTCCATTGTTCCATGTAAACGGCCATTTGCTCTGCGGTAGGCTGAGCTTCCGGAGTGGTGATGTCCATCCGGAAAAAGAGGATGTATTCTTTCGTCTTCATAGCTTTGATTTATTTATCGTATAGATTGAAAATCATCTTATAATAACTCCTGAAGAGTTTCTGATATTGTCTGCTTAATTAATGAACAATGTAAATTCCACTTTGCTATTTACCCTGACCTTGAGTTTCATCTCCTGCTCAGTTAATTCTTCATCAAAGAAGTCCTGCGGATAAGCCAGGGCGGGAGTCCATTTGCCAGGTAGGGAGGTCATTTCTTTTCGTACAAAGTCAGCCAGCATTTTATTATTACACTTTATGCTTCCGTCGGCAATGTCGCCATTGGTCAGGATAATTAGCTTTACTTTTATATTTGATAGTTTATTCTGTTTGAATTCTTTATTGTTCAGGATGGCATTTTCAATCCGTTTGCGGATATAGTCGATTCCTTCCTGATGAGTTTTATAGGTTCGTATATCGTATTGTGCCGGTGTGACAAGTTTGTCGCAAACTAGCGGAGACCAATAATCCTTTTTGTGGGGAATATTAAGCGTAAGAGTGTCAGCGGTTGGCTCTCGGTCTTCAATAATTTGAGCATCTTTCTTACATAAAGCCCAGGCAATAACCGGCATCAATGATTTATCCTGATACTGTCTGATTCCCATAAATCCGGAACAGGCTTCGAGTGTTTCGGTGGTCTGTTTGTAATAGTTTTTCCAGATAATATCAATCTTCGCAATTCCGGAAGGAAAATTATCTGTTTGTAAGGTGGAGAGACGATAGCTGTTTCCCTTGAGAAACTGATTAGGTAGGATTTTTTCAATTGCTTTGGCTTTTTCGCCGGTGGAATCTTTCTCTTTTGTCAACTCAATTTCCTTGATATAAGGGTAAAGCTTTACAATCCATCCGGATACATACACTGCGCCATAAGTCGATGCAGATTTGTAGATTGATTGCCAGAACTGCATATTGATTTTATCATCATACACATTGATAAATTCCTGAACGATTGGTTTAAGCTCTTTTCTCCATTCAGACAAACCTATCTTGTCCAATTGATCTAGCCTGTTGTATATCGCTAACCAGTCTTTTTTTGATCCGGTCAGGGTAATATTGGGAATTCCGCAACCTGTTTCACCGATATAGGTAAATGCTTTTTTGAACGCTTCAAGCATGGTGATTTGATAAGCTCTTTGCTCGATTGCAGTAGTCGTGGAAAAAGCCGGCACAAAGAAATTGTAATAATCATCTTGCGTATATTTCTGTGTTTCCCTGGAGAAATCATTGATCAGTTTTTGCCAGTGTTTTTCGCCAAATTCGAGACTGTCATTGTTTATTACAATCTCATTGGGTTTATCTTTCTTGAAGATAACCGATTCGAAATCTTTGAAATGTTGGTTAATGTGGATGGAGGTTCCCTGGCAAATGGCTAACCAGATAATATCCGGTGAAAGAATTAATGGACGGTGTTGGTCATAACATTGCTGTAAGGTTTCGATAAGTCCGTTATTGGCACAATAAACCAATTGTTTAGAGGAGAATTCTGTCGGATAGTAGCTGATTTTCTTATGAAGTTTAGCCTCAAATGCGGTAACTACACTTTCTGTTTCCAGCATTGCCTTTGGTTGTACAACATTGGAAACGAGAAATCGTTTTCCGGATGGGGCTTTCTCCTGAGCATATACAACAGAAGAGCTTAAATAGAAAAACGAAATTAGTAGGAAATGGAACTTATTCATGATTGACGTGTTTCATGGAGGTTTTTATTTCAATGCTAATATACCTAAATGTTCGATAATCGGGTCTTCTTTGGCTAAGGATTGTTGGCACTGCTCCGATGCGGCGCGGCATCCGCCTTTGCACTTTGTCCAGTGGGAGCAGTCGGAACAGAATGCCGGGACCGTCTCTTCCCATTCCCGCGTGTAGTCTGAGAAGAGAATTTCTTCCATCTCTTTTTCGAAAATGTTTCCCGCCACAACCGGAGAGTGGTTGCAAAGGCGTACATTTCCGTTTATATCTACTGTGATGGGGCGCCTCAGCACATCAAACGAGCAATGCCCGAACGCAATCAGCGGATAATCTGCCGGATTGAGCAGGCAGACCGGAGTGCAGACGTTTGCTGATAGTTGCAGGTCCAGTTCGGCCGCCTTATCATTGGCTGTGGCAAAAGCGTTGCGCAGTTCTTCCGCTGTGGCCGAAACTTCAAGCGGCTGATTGCATCCTTTCCCGCCAATGTTGTACCGGTTAAGCATAATTCTGCGGCAACCGAGCGATGCGATGTATTCGAGCGTTTCTCCGAGTTGGTTGACATTGTGTTTTGTAATGACCACCACCGGAACAACGCGTCCTCCGTTTTTCAAAACAGCCAACGTGGAATCAACAGACTTTTGCCAGCTTCCTTTTATTTGCACCATTTGGTCATGAACCTCTGCGTGGGCTGAGTGGATGGGGAATTCAAATAATCCCACGCCGAGTTTGATTAGCCGCTTGTAGTCTTTTTCTGTTCCTTTCGTGCCGTTGCTGATGAGTGTGACCTGTTTCCCCTCCATGCGGCAGTAGAGAATCACCTCGGCAAAGCGTTCCGAAAGAAAAGGTTCACCTCCTGTAAATGCAACATACTGGATATTTGTTGTGCTGAAAAGCTGTTTTAACGTACCAATGGCTTTCTGGTAAGAGTTGAACGGTGTGCGCTCTACGGCATCCGTTTTCCAGATGTTGTAGCAATAGACGCAATCGAGATTGCACCGGTCGGTTGTTTCAAAGGCGATATGTGGGAGATTGAGCATGTTTTATTTATTGGGTAATGTAAATCTGATGGGTAAGGTGTATTTTACTGAAGTTGGTTTACCGACTTGTTTGCCCGGTTTCCATTTGGGCATAATTTTTATTACTCTTACAGCTTCAGCGTCAAGTAAAGGATTAACGCTTCTTGTAATCTGAATGTCTGAAACGTGTCCTCTTTTATTAATGATAAAGGAACATATGACCATTCCTTCTACTTTTTTCTCTATGGCTTCTTTCGGATAGATGATGTTTTTGGATAAAAACTTCATTAATGAGTCTGTTCCACCCGGGAATTCCGGCATTTCTTCAACAATGATATAGCAAGTTTCTTCCATATCTTGCATTTTAGCTGTTGAATCTGAAGTTTTTGCTTGAGAAGAACTTCTCTTTTTTAATTGTGTTGGCTGTTTTGTTTTACTATCAGACAGATTTTTCTGACTAAATATTTTTTCAGTAGGGGTTAAACCTGAGCTTATTATCAAGGCCCCAATCACCAATTTCGGCTTTACAAACATACTCCACCCTCCCGATTTATCAGCCAAATAGGAGAAGAGGCGAAACAACAGATGAAAGGTATGGAGTTGAATTCTTTTTGCCATGGCTAATTCTTTTTCTCTGGTATAGTAAAGAGAATAGGTAAGGTGAATTTCACAGGGACAATCTTTCCTCCTTGTTTGCCGGGTTTCCATTTGGGGAATAATTTGATAACACGAATTGCTTCATTGTCAAGTTTAGGATTTAGCCCTCTTATAACTTGAATGTTTCTCGTTGAACCATCAGTATTGATAATAAAACTACATATTACCACTCCTTCAATACCTTCTTTTATGACTGAACTTGGATATATTATATGTTTCTTTATAAACTTGAGCAAAGCATCTGTACCGCCAGTGAATTCAGGCATTTGATCTACGATATAATATTGGCCTTTCTCATCAAAAACAGGTGTATTGATATTCCCGCCTTCAGAAGAGTTTACAGTAAAATAACAAGTTGTGGTTGATTCTTCATTCGATTTTTTTTGTTCAGCCATCTTTTGAAAAGAATCTTGTTTATCTTTTTCTGATGAGGATGGTTTATTTCGTGTTTTTACATCACAGGAAGTAAATCCTATTCCCACAATCAGCGACCCAATCACCAATTTCGGCTTTACAAACATACTCCATCCTCCCGGTTTATCAGCTAAATAGGAGAAGAGGCGAAACAGCAGATGAAAGGTATGTAGTTGAATTCTTTTTGCCATGGTTAATGTTTTTTCTCAGGTAATGTAAAGCGAATAGGATAGGTGAATTTTACAGGAACAGGCTTGTTTTGTTTTCCTCCAGGTATCCACTTAGGCATTTCTTTAAAAATTCTGATTACTTCATTGTCAAGAAGAGGGTGAATCCCTTTTATAATTTGAATGTCTGTAACCTTTCCTTTCTCGTCAATCGTAAAAGTGCATATAACCATGCCTTCTATTTTCAGACTAATTGCCTTAGGAGGATATATTATCTTCTTCTGGATGTATGAATATAAAGAATCATAACCACCTGGAAATTCAGGGAGTTCGTCAACTAATATTATAGGTTCATAGCATAACTCTGAAACAGAATCATTATTTTGCTTGCTAAAAGTATCAATACTTATAATATTATTCTGAGCATTGCCAACTACAACATTTATACCCATAATCAAAGCTCCAATCACCAATTTCGGCTTTACAAACATACTCCATCCTCCCGATTTATCAGCTAAAAAGGAGAAGAGACGAAACAACAAATGAAATGTGTGTAGTTGGATTCTTTTTGCCATGGTTATTGATTTACTTCAAATATAACGATAGGAGTTCTTAGTTGCATATATAATAAATTCCTTTTTCATCACTGCTCTTTTTCCGGCAATCTGATCACTTCTTGTTTTTCGGGCATCACATCATTATATGGCTTCTTCAATGATGTTGTAATAACACAATCTTTATCTTTAGTTACCAAAAACGAGAAGGTCTGAGTCCGGTAGTCAGCATGAGATATTGTAAGATCATATTTTCCCACTTGAAGCCATTTGTTGTTGAATGAACCGTCTCTTAAAGTGTTTATTTCTAATACAGGAGTTAAATGTGCGAATTTTTGAAGGTTATACGGGCCTCTGGTATAGCCTTTCCTGTTTCGGTATCATATACATTTCCATTCACGCAACCTTTGACTAATATATTCGCTAAAGATCCTGGTTTTTGGTGTCTGATAATTGGTACTTGATGTAATTTAATCACCTTTCTAAACTCTTTATGAAATTCAGGCTCTTCTATTCTAGCATCTTTGACTCTCTTTTCCATTTTATGGAGGATTCTGTCAGCTACCGTAAAATAATCTTCTACAGAAAAAGAACTTACATTGTCAAGCGTCTTTTCACATAAGAGAATTGCTGTTTTATATCGAACTTGAGTTTCTTGATTCAATGAGAAGGTGTCAAGATCATTAAGGTGTATATCTATTATATTGTAAAGTTGATTAGAGGCTGTCAGAAGCTCGTTTATAGATAATTTATCAAGAGCATCAACAGTGAATAGTGTTGTGCTCTGTAAAAATACTTTTTGCTGGTCTATCGCATATGATTGAATCTTTTGAGAATAATCGACAGTCATACTAATCAATCTTGATTTGATACTTTGTTTATATGCTATACTGGCAATATTCTTGTAGGATATTTCATTGATCAGCTCAATAACATTGTCAAATTCAAAGATAAGATACTTCATCTGAGCCTTTCTGCTTGTAATCTCCGGTCTGGAATGGAGTAGCTGTTGAAGCATTACATATTTTCCAGTTTTTTCTGCAAGTCGGGATTCATAATTCTGCTGATTTCTAATATTCTGTTTAATGTTCAGATAAATAAAGGATTGGTCCGATTTATCTATTCTTTACTTCAATCTTATTTTCATCTATATCGAAAGTGAAAATTTTTGACAAGGCAGTGGATAAGACAGAAAAGTTTTTCAGTCCGTAAAGTTGTCCATACAACTTAAAGGTACAGATGTCCGTAGCTGAAATAAATGGTTCGGCAACCAGGTGACTGTGAATAAGTCCCTTTACAGCCGAGCCATCTTCACCCTTAGAAGGTAGTGGTAGCAATCTCGAATGAAATCTTTTCCATGAAAGAATCTTAGCGCTTTCATCTGCATGGAAGATGTAGTCATTTCCCAAAGGAATGATATTGTTTTGGGAAGTACCCGTAACGAAATAGAGTTTGAATTCTTTTCCGTTGGGAATAATCTGGTTGTTTAGAGTATATCCCTGAGGAGCGCCCACAGGATATTTCTCTTTGATGATTTGTTCGATTATCTTGTTTCGGGCATCTATTAGTTGGTTTTCTTTGAAAGTCAATTCTCTGATATGTTTACGGGTTAGTACCGGAGCATCAAATGTTTTGTAAAAGAAATATTCTATCACGGATTGTTTCTTTGCCTTATCGTAGAAAATTGTCCGTACGGTATCGTTTGTCTGGTAAACAAGATAGTTTACTGCAACTTCTTTAAGATCTCCCCGTTCATGAAAAAGATCGGTAGATACCCATGCTGCCCGTTCGAATTGATAAAGTTTTGTTCCTTCCTGCAGGATAGAATCGGTCTTTTGTTTGATTTCCTGATCGGTGAAAGATGTTTGTCCGTAGCAAAGCTGTGAGGTCATTGCGAGCAATAGGATAATGATGTTTTTCATTGTATCTGATTTTAATGTTGTCATTATGTGTGAAATAAGAACGTGGAAGCCAAACTACAAATTCAGATGCATATTACCCATTCCATGTCCGTTCATAAATATCAACGTGATCATAACCAATAAAAGGTTTATGACTCCCATCAGCATGATTATATATCCGATGATTTTTATCAGGGATATCATTTTATGGTATTGGTAATTGTCCGGGGTCTCTTCCGGTTCTTGTTTTCTTCTAATAACTCCGAGCAAAGTTTCGAAATACCTGCTGATTAATAGACCGACAGCGATTAATAAAGCGCCTTTCATAAGACCTGTCAAAAATGAAATAAAGAATATACCAGACATAGGATTAAAGATTTGAAGTAGCAAACATGTTATTATAAGATTACTTTTTACAGATTAGATTCATTTGGGGCCATCAGTTTATCCAGCTCTTCAAGTAGTTTCTGAAATTCTTCTTCCGAATAGCCCATAGAGCAATAAACCACTTTGCCGTTTCCATCTATAAGATAATTACGGGGAATGTATTGAGTCGCAAACAGACTGTAAATCTTCTTTTCGGGATCGGCAAACATCGGCATTTCATACTTATTACTCTTTTTGAATGTGGCAATCTCTTCAGCTGTATGTTGACGCCCGATTATCATGAGTCTGAACTTTTCATTGTCTTTGTATTTGTTCCATATCTTTTCCTGTAGTACGGGAAGTTCCATCCGGCAGGGGCCGCACCATGTTGCAAAGAAGTTGATGAGTACGACTTTTCCTTTTAGTTCAGCTGATTTCATAAACTTTCCACTTTCAGTTTTATAGCTGAAAGCAGGCGCTTGTTGCCCCGTTTTTATCAGATCGGTTTGTGCAAACAGTACCAGGCAGAACAAACTTAATAGAATGCTACTAACATATCGTTTTTTCATAGTTCAAAATGTTATGGGTAAAATGTCAGTTTTTATTTTATCTCCACTTCCCTGATCTCCTGATCTTTCCAAATCAGTGCAATATATGATGAATCATTTTTATCATAAGGCTCATAGCTGATTTCAAAACTATTATCCTCAATTTCCCAGGGACTTATTCCTTCAATATAATATCTGTCCATCCAATCTGCCGTAAATGATTGTTTCACGATTGGTTGGTTTCTCCAATATTCTTCTACCTTATGGTTTATATCTTGTATATTGTCTAATAATGCATAGATACCTTTGATCTGGCTGGAAAAAGGAGTGTTACTATCCCCTTCGAGGATGATTACGGTTTCTGCTTTCTGTCCCGGAATAAGATAGGTTCCGGTCCAGACGCAATCAGTTTTCTTTTTATTTCTTATCCGGGCAGTCAATTCCCCAATTCGATTATCATTGTATGTGATCTCTTTTCCAAAGATCCAGTCTTGTATAAATCCCATAATGTGATGTTTGTGTGTTTGTTTGAAGATAAGTTTGTTGTTTCATTGCGAACAATTAGTCTTTAATACACCTCACAGATAAACCACAATCCTTGGGTGCATAGGTAAATAAATCACTTTTATAGAAGCAAATTCCTCTTCCCCAATTGTTTGAATTGTCGCTATTTGGTGTAGAACTCCACCAATAGGCTCCGGTTCCTAAACTGGAAAAAGATCCATTAAGATTACGTAATCCTGCAGGAAGAGCCGTGAAGCCGGTTTTATTATTCTTACTGAGATTGTCTCCGACTGTTCCATTGGATGAATAACTACTCCAATCCGTAGTGGAAGCTAATGATTTAGCTATATAATTTCCTGTTGTAGTACCATCATAATTGTATCCATTCGCAATCAGATAGTTTACTAATATTGTCCATTCTGCATCAGTTGGAATATGCCAACCTGCAGGAGCTATTTTTCTACTATCAACAACAGCATTCCAGTTGTAAAGATATCCGTATTTAGCGCCATTAGTAATGTTGTTTTCATATGCACAATAGGCGCCGAATGTAGCATTTGACCACAAAGTCGCATTTGTCACATTACTAATGCTTTCTCCGGTTCTGTATTTAGTGGTTTTAAGGTTTTCGACCATCCAGGTTTGATTGCCAAGGGTAATCCAATGATATATATTTCCATCAATATCTGTCAAAGTACCAGTGGTAGATTTTGCCGGCTTTGTAAATGTAATACTGTCAATATTGGAAACAGCATGTTTATCTATTACATTACCTGCTTTATAGATATAAAGAGTATCCTGCGCCTTGGTTATGTTTACAATTGCGATAGTGATAAATAGGATAATGAGAATTTTTTTCATTTTCATAGAGAATTGTCTGTGGGTTTGCTTATTTTGTTTGTATGATATTTAGTCTTATCTTGCTGTTTCAGCTTAAACTCCTGAAGTATAAAGACGTATTGTTGTATGTAAATATAAGGAGTACACATTGTTTTGTCATTCTGTCATTCGTATCAGATAATCGTACAGTTCAAAGACACGCATCCGGGTTAGATCGAGATCTCTGTTCGTAACCAATATCCTCTGCATAGTTCCTCCGCCAGAGTATTCATCTTTTGAAATAGTGCTATTAAATTTACGTTCGCAATCTCTGTATTGTATCCAGCATCTTTGAGTTTCTTTCAAGATCTCTTTATCCGATGGATTTAGTCTCTTGAGAATATATTTGTAGTACTTATTCAGCAGTTTGTCATAATCCGTTTCGGCATCATAGGCGGCTTTAATCATCCCGGCAGTAGAATAGTCTATAGAGATTCTTTTATCCATTAGCCTTTCGATGTATAATGTGTCAGTATGAAACTCAATGCAAATAGCCTTATTCAGTCCTTCAAAATCATCACTCTTTGTGAGTTTCTGTCGGAGTTCTGCTGCCATTTTACGAATCTCAGTTTTGTATTTATCCAATTCCTGAGCTGTGATTTCCCTGGGTGAAGCAGCATTACAGAGTTGGGGTAATGACAATACGAATAGTAGAAATAGTGTCTTTTTCATAGATGACGATTTTACTGAATCAGTAAATACTTTCCGCTTTATTCAATTCAGAATTTACCATAGAAATTGGTGATGTCAAAATAGATACTCTTTTTCTCACCTGACTTTGTGATGATATCTATGATGTCATACTTTCTTTTGTTTTTGCCCGAACAAACCTGTCCTCTTACGCTGGCATCCGGATAATTCTGTTTAATCCATTTATATTCGGCTGCTACTCCTTTGTCTTCTGTGGTTTCAGTTATTACAATTGCATTCTCGAATGAGCTGCCGTCAGCCGGTTTTTTGACAGTGATAGAATCATTTTGAGCCGTAGTGATGGCAGATACTTTGTTTTCGGCTTTGGCCAGCATAAACGTCATAGCCATAATAGCAAATATGAATCTCTTTTTCATGGAGGGGTAAGGTTTATTGTTATTTGTTCTTTTATTAAACCTGTCAGGTCTTAAAGACCTGACAGGTTTTGAAGATAAATTTATTTTTCTTCTCCCCACAAATCTCCCAAAAAATCCCCAGACTACCAACACTCCTGAAAAATATTTATCAACTAAATTAAGCAAAAAGACGAATAATTGAGCTTTTATCATTGGTTTTAGTGCTAAAATGAACTTCAAACAATGTGTATAACAAAATATAACACACTAAATCATTGTGTGTTGTAGGGTTTTAATACATTTGCCAATGTAATAAATGTTATTCGATGTTTTATGTTGGATAATAATATAGAAAGGAGGCCGAAATAAGAGAAAGATGAAAATAGAAAATAGAATTGATTATTAGTCGGTTGCGGCGATTGTAGCTGCCGTTAATTATGGAGATGTTCCGACGAATAAGTGTGAGATAGATTGAATTAAGTTATCTACTGTAAAATGTAAAATTTATGCGTTCATCACAATTCAAACACGAACAAAATGTGACCAGCATGGAAGAAATGATCTCCCGGGTGGAGACATTTGGAGAAAAATACCAGCCGTCGAGGAGTGTATTGTTGATTTCCAACTTATCAAAGTTAAAAGAGGATGGAGGGGTATGTATAGAGGAAACCCATACAGCAACTGTCCTGATGAATAATGCGATAAGCTTCAGGAAAACACTCTATGGAGGTTTTGATAAGTATGTTACCCGTATCAACAATGCGGTAAAGGTATCAGGCGCTTCCAATGAGGTCGTTGACCAGTTCCAGAGTATTATACGTGAATTGCGGTCTCAGAGGAGTTCCGAGAAGCCTGATAATACCGAGTCAGCAGAAAATGCAACTGACCCGGAAAGCAAATCCAATACTTTACATTTGGCTGCGTATGACCGGAAAGCCTCAAACTTTAACCGTCTTGTTGTTTTTCTCAAAGAAATTCCTGAATATAAGCCCAACGAACCCGATTTGACTATTGAAGCGATTTCAGCAAAATCAGTGGAGTACAAGAATGCCAATCTGGCGATTACATCTGCCAGCGTACTGGTAGATACTCATACCAATAAGAGGGATCAGGTCTTGTATGAAGACGGTATTGGTTTGGTGGATGTGGGTTTGGCGGTTAAGAATTATGTAAAATCCGCTTTTGGAGCCGGATCTGCACAATACAAAGCTGTTAGTAATATCTCATTTAACAAATAACCCTTTCACCTGTTTTGATTTTCAATTTTGATTATAATGCATCTTGATAGTCCAACCCTGGCAGTTTTTGAATACCTGTTAGGGTTTTTTTTAAGCCTTTCATGATAGTATAATGAGAATAAGAGCCTTTTGAGACTTCAACTTTTTATATCTGCCTTTATGATTGAAACAGGATATCTGCTGTTTCATATATCCGCTTTTCTATCTGATCATTTTCCAAACCTGATTTTGTATTATTGATTCCCGGATTATATATATCCATTCCCGGTTTATCATTATCGTAAAACGATTAATACATATTGATAATTGATTAATCTATTTTCAAAGTTGGTTTATCCTACAGTAAAAAGGTATTAGTCCTACGCAATAATAATTAATCTATATTCAAAGTTGGAAGTTCCATATCTTAAAAGGATTAACCAATATCCAAACCGGATTAATCTATATTAATAATTGGTTTATCAATATCGAAAGTCGAACTATCAATATCCAAACATGATTAATATATGTTCACTATTGGACTATAAATTCGGATGATTGAACTTCCCATTTCCATTCCCAAAGAACCTATCCTAATAACCGGTTTTTCATTTATACTGATGGGATTATCCATTATGATGATGAATTTTAAGGGATTCAGAGATACATTATACATTTGATTTTCCTGGAATATTTCTTCTTAAAAACAACAATGGCTATGCTCCTCCAATGATTGGTTGAGCATAGCCATTGTTTGATATCACATTTATTGATATGATTATCAGTGCTATTGAATGTGGATCTTTGTGGTGAAATATAGAGTAGAGGGTAAGAGCTGATTCCATTTTTATTTCAGCTCTTACTTTCCCTCTCTTATTTCATCTCCCACGTAGGAGCATCAGTACGGAAAGGTGATGCCGGCAATCCTTCCTTATTAAAGAAGTTGGATTGTGCTTCTTCATGCCATCCGAAGCGGACATTTTTTGGTGATTTAACATTTTGAGAATAGACAATTACCTGATTGTTTTCAATTTTTGCCTCTGCTTGTACAAACTTACCATCTTCTCCTGCAATGGTGAACCAGGTAAGCGGCTTTCCGTCTTTACTGATCAGCCCGCTGCCAATGTGATCGAATGACAGGATAATCTTATCATTCATTACCTGCATTGATTTATAGACCGGGCCGGAGTATTCGATGTTTTTTCCATAACTTTTTGCTGCTGCAATCAATGCAAGGCGGTGGGCCACATCCCATTTGTTCCATGGGTGAATATCTTTCAGGCTATCGACCAGATCAGTGGTAACTGCCATACCTGTAGATGGGATTTTGAGACATTGAGACTGTACTTCCCATGTTATGGGCAGTGTTTCCACATCATGCGGAAAGCGATCTTTAGTTCGATGTGTATAATAGTGTGGTGCAATCTGTACATAGTAGAAAGGCCAGTTCTTTATGCCAAATAAATTACGCCAGGTGTCCACCATAAGTTTAAATTTGTCACAATAGCGCAGGCTATCGTGTACCATAAGATTCGATTCTCCCTGATACCAGAGTACTCCTTTGGTTGCAAAAGGAATTACCGGTGCCAGCATACTGTTGTACATTTGTCCGGGATGCATTCCGTCAATCTTAAAATCCTTTTTGGAAGCTTGTTCTTTAAAGATTGGAGATTGTTCGTAGGCCCAGTAAGGTGTCCATTGTTCCACGCGGGTTCCGCCCCATGATATTGACATAATACCGATGGGTACACCGATCTCTTTATGTATTTCCTGAGCAAAAAAGTATCCGATAGCTGACAGATTATGAAGGACGCTGTCGTTGCCATTTACCCAGCCTTTGGTTTTATATTCGTTGGGTTTGTAATTCTTTTCCACGTAGAAGTAACGGATATTATCCGGTTGTGTTTTCTTCAGCTCGGCAGCTGCCACATCGGGAGTCGCTTTGGGACCCTGATATTTCTTTGTTTTTCTATTCAGGGGGTATTCCATATTTGATTGACCTGAACACAACCATACATCTCCCACAAGAATATTATTCAGGATGATCTTGTTTTTTCCTTTGATCGTCATTGATGCAGGTTTCTCTGACGCTTTGAGTGGTGTAAGCATCACTTTCCAATAACCGGACGTGTCGCTAACAGCGGTTTTGGTTTGTCCGGCAAATTTTACGGTGACTTTTTCGCCTTTATCAGCATTTCCCCAAACGGGAACGGATTGGTTTCGCTGAAGCACCATGTTGCTTCCAAGCACTTTTGGCAAGGTAATTTCGGCCTTGATTCCCGCAGCCAGCAGAAGCGCAAGGGCAGGGGTGAGAAGTGTTTTGATTTTCATAGTAAGTAGTATGTTTTGTGTGAATAAATAATCCAGAATGATTATAGTGGTAATTAAAAAACCGCACAAATATAGTCAGAAGCCTCTTTCGTTATTCTTTGGGTGGAAGATAGGACATGTTTTTGTATGATTTACCCATATATTTTGAAGCCGGACTTTCGGTAGATGCCTTACGCTCTTTGATGAGTGAATGATTGAAGGGCTGATTTTGATATTTTGGATACCATATTTGATGATATCTGTTGAGGATATAAAAGAGATGGAAGGCTCTTCTTATTGATAAATACATATCTTTGCATTCAGCTAAAACCAATTATTTACCAAAACAAAACCAATTATGCCAACACCTGTATCAGAATGTCTGTACTGCCAAAAACTGCCGGTACTAGACGAATTGATGATCAAAATTGCCGAGCTGGAAGTTTCCGAAATTTTTCTTTTCAAAGAACAGTCTCACCCGGGACGTTGCAATGTCGTTTACAAAGATCACGGCGTTGAGCTATATGAACTGAGTGATGAAGAGCGTAACGCCTTTATGCGTGATGTGGTTAAGACAGCTAAAGCTATCGCATCGGCTTACAATCCTGCTAAAATCAATTACGGTGCATTCTCTGACAAACTTTCTCACCTGCACATGCATATTGTTCCTAAATACGAGGGAGGCTATAACTTCGGTGGCGTAATCGAAATGAATCCACAGAAGACTTATCTTTCAGATGCGGAATATGCTGAGATGATTGACAAAATCAAAGCAGGATTATAATCACTGAAATATGAAAGGACACTCCACGGAACGTCCTTTTTCTTTACTAGTGCATCGTGATGCTTTTCTGAAATGAAATAAAAAACGAACCATTCATATATTACGGATGGTTCGTTTTGATTTATGCTGATGGATTAGAAAAATGATGCGAAATCCTGCTTGATGGCAAATCCTGCCCGTAAAATCGAATGATATTGTTTGTAATTGTGCAGCTCTTCGCCATAGCCTTTGTAGTATTGGAAGAATATATAGCGGTTGTCATTTTGCGAAAGCCTGAAGCTAAGATCCAGAGTCAGGTTTACACCGTCATTCTTACCTCTGGGATTGAGCAGGAGAGAGCCTCTGACCATTTTTGAACGATCCATTGCACTAATAGCCACATATCCATACCCTCGATACTTCATCAAATCAGAATTTTCCTTACCGATACCAAAGGGAGCCCATAATTTCCCCTCAAAGTGCAACCTTGGATTGAAAAAATACTCACCTGTCAGAGAGACATTGTTCCACCCGTGATTGTTGAGCGAATCCCTACCGTCCGATTCATGTTCGGCCATCAACGAGGCTCTTCCGATAATATGTTTTCCTTTAAAGATAATCTTCGTCAGTCCGATAGACGGATTGAAATTGTGAGTCATTGATTTGTCGAAGATGTGCCAGAAAGTAGTCTGGCGGTAGTTCATTATGAGATAGGAATGAAAAGGCATAATATCTTTGGTGAACCGGTATCGGAGCTCGATCTGCGCTTTCATGTCGGCATTTTCCTTCTCAAATTCGTCTTCGATAGGAGCTCCCGTACTAAGGTAGTTTTCTTTTCCCGGAGCAAATGCCGGAGATTCGTTTATCTGACGAATGAGTTCGTTTCTGTTTACTTGGTGATAAACTTTGATATAATTGGGCTTGTGGATGTCAATGCTATCCATCAAAGCTGAATAATCGTTTTGTGCGGCATAGGAGGAAAGGGAGCAACTCAATCCTGCCATTATTGTCAGAAGCAGAGGTTTGCGAAAAAGTTGTTTGCAGATCATTGATTTCATCGTCTTGACCATCTCGGGTAAATTGAATCGGACAATCCTCGGATTGCCTTTGTTTAACGATGTAAAGTTCAGGATTGTGAGGAAAACGGGGATATGTTTATCGGTAAGACGGACTGTTTTACCGTTAAAAAGAAGGATAGACCGGATAAATATTACACTTCGGTTACAAATTGTTTCCTTGAGTACGGCAACAAAAAACTACAAAGAGGGCAGTTGATTTCCCATCTTTGTCGTTTAGTTTTATGTATCCGGAAAGCGATTATCTTACCATTTGATGTGTTCGTCGATAAACTTAATCAGACCATCTGCCATGACTTTCTGTTCAGCGACAATGGGGTGTCCCGGCGTGTTTTTGAAAGGGAAAAAGTAGGTGTATATTTTCGGGTCATTCAATCCTTTTGACGCTTTTTCCACGTATCCCGGCCATGGCGAGCCTTCTTTGGTTGCATCCATGCTACCTAAAGCACAAATGATGGAAGCTTTTGGGTATTTGCTGCGGATTGATTTTACAAAATCCTGGTATGATTTGATGATGAACGCTTCGTCAGGTGCCGTTGTGCCAAATCGAGCCTTAAACTGTGCATTGTTGGGCTGTTTTACTATCCAGGAATCGTTCTGGAAGAGGTTGATCACCACGATATCGGGAGTGTATTTGCTAAAATCCCATTTGCTTTGAGGATTGTCAGGGTTGGTGCGGTCATATATCTCAGGCATAATCTCGGGGAACCAGCTTACCATGATGCCGATGCCGCTGCGGGCAATGCAAGAGTATTGCGAATGATAATGGCGGGCAGTGCGGGCAGCATAAGTCCAGTAGTTATTAAACAGGGCTGAACTTCCTGAATCAGGATTGCCGGCTTTCACATCCACTCCGTGACCGGCTGTAATAGAGTTGCCGTAGAATTCTATTTTTCTTTTAGGCAGGGGAGAAGCAGGCAAAATTTTAGAGCCATCGGCCAGTTCAAAACCGTAAAAGCGGGAGAAGGTCGTGTTATTGGTGAGTTTGAAAACCTGTAGTGTGTGTTTCTTATTCTTCAGGCCCTTCGCCAAAACAATGGTGGATTTAATCGTGTCAGGTTTGATTTTCACCGGATTGCTATCGTCACCATCCACGATTACGAAGAAGTAGGTTTCTTCTTTCACGTTTTTAAATGTCCCTTTGATTTCAGTCCCTTTAAAGTTAATCGAGATGGAACTTCCCGGCCAATACAATTCGGCGTACTGGTTTGACTCCATGCCGATTCGCCCCATGTAAGTGATGTTTTTTTGATTGAAAGGAACCGGAATAGTTCCGTAACTCAGCAATGCAAACGCAAAGAGAAGCAGCGTCAGTAGTTGTTTCTTTTTCATTGTAGATGTGTAGTATTATTATTTAAGGCGGCAAATTTATTGCTTTCCGTGAAAATGCTGGCATTTTTTGTTGATCAAATTTGTGACTGCCATCTCATTATAGGAAATAATTGCTCCAATTGAAAGTATGCCGTTTCAATATTCTACTTTAAAGGGTTATATTCAGTAAATAAACTCTTTATTTTCCCCGATTGTTATATTGTTAGCCTTATTATGATTGTTGGTGTATATACCTAAGCCCTTTGTGACAACACTCTCCGGTATGTTTTCCGAATCTGCTGTTACATACCTTTATTTTTCATGCCTAAGACAGATACGCAAATCCTTAAACTATTCTTCTTTAAGAGAAATCTCTAAAATCTAAAAAACAAACAAAGCCATGAAAAGAGTGATATTGACCCTGATTGTGTCGTTTGCTTTTATAATGGCAAACGCGCTTACTTATTCTGTTACGGTTCCTATGGGCACAAATGCCTGTTACATTGCTGGTGAAATGAATGGATGGAAGCATCAAATGATGAAAAAGATAGATGATACACACTACTCAATAAATATTCCGACCGCAAAGACCTCGCATAAATATAAATATTGCTCCGGTCCGGGCTGGGGATACGTTGAAAAAGCAGCAGATGGCACTGAAATTGATAACCGGGCCTATGCTGCAAAAGATATTGTTACAAAATGGGTGGCTGTGTATGATAAATCTATAAGGAATGAAAACCTTACATTTCACGTTACGGTACCTCAGGGTACTAAATGCTGTTATATTTCAGGAGCATGGGATGGTTGGAAAAGCTTTAAAGAAATGCAGAAAGTGGATGATACACATTATACCACAACTATCCTGACTAATAAATTAATGAAGTACGTTTATTTTGCCGGTCCCTGTAAAGGGTATGGGGAAATAACAGCCACTAGTGATTGGGTGGATGGAAGAACCTACTCCGCTAATGATGTAGTTGCAAAATGGTTGGCTGTGTATGATAAATCGGTTCCTGATGCCTTTATTACCTATACTGTCACAGTGCCTGAGGGAACAAACGGTTGCTATATCGTCGGTGGTTGGGATGGTTGGAATTCAATTAAGAAGATGAACAAGAAAGATCAAAGGCATTATTCAATCACATTCCGTTCAAACAAGGCATTGACGTACAAATATCTCTCCGGACCGGATGTGAAGTTTATCGAAAAAGATCCGGATAAAGGCGATCGTTTTGCCAGATCTTATTCGGCTAATGATGAAGTACTCCTGTGGAAGGCCATTTGGACTCCCAAGAAATAAGTAGAGAAGTTAGATTCGTTCTTTCGATACTTATTCTTTGAATTATAACTTTTGCACAAGCAATAAGCCCCGTTGAAAATAAATCAACAGGGCTTAATTGAATAATATCGTCTCTTCGTTTTACCATATTTTCACCCGAAGTTCTTCCGGTAACCACATGGCATCTCCTTTTTGAATATGAAACGTAGAGTAGAAAGCATCCATATCTGATAGCGGTCCGTTTACACGGAATCTTGCAGGTGAATGGACATCACTGCGTACCTGATTGGAGATATACTCGGGACGGGCATTCACCATCCAGGCCATAGCATATCCGAGGAAGAACCGCTGGTCAGGATTGAATCCTGAGATTATCTCGTTGCTTTTGTATTGGGCGGTTTTCTTAAAGGCTTCGTATCCCATCGCAATGCCGCCAAGATCGGCGATATTCTCACCTTGTGTCATCTCACCATTGATATGCAGCGTGTCCACGGCAACGTATTTATTGAATTGCGCAACGATCATTTTTGTCCGGGTAAAGAACTTCGCGCTGTCCTGGGGAGTCCACCAGTTAGTGAGGTTTCCGTTAGCGTCATATTTAGCACCCTGATCGTCAAATCCATGAGTCATCTCATGACCGAAAGTAGAGCCTCCGATGATGGAATAAAGAATCGCGTCATCGGCCATTTTGCGTTCGAAACCCGGAACAAGAATGTTGCATCCCGGCACTACGATTTCGTTGTTCGAAGGATTGTAGTAAGCGTTGTAGGTTTGTGGCTGCATATCCCATTCTGTCCGATCCACCGGTTTCCCATATTTGGAAAACATGTAGTTGAAATGCCATTGAGCCACTCTTTTCATATTCTCAGCAAAGGAAAAACGGTTGATTTCAAGTTTGCTCATATCCTTCCATTTATCCGGATAACCGGCTTTCATAATCATCACATCAAGTTTGTGAAGGGCTTTTTGCTTAGTTTCCGGCGACATCCAATCCAGGTTTTTGATGCGTTCAGCATATACTTTCTTGATCTCCGTACCTATTTCAAGTAATTTTTCTTTGGTACCCTTAGGCAAATAATCCTTTACATAAACCTGTCCGACCAAATCACCGAGTGAGCCGTCCACTTCATTGGTGACGCGTTTCCAGCGGGGGCGGGGCACTTTAGTTCCACGCAGTGCCGAACTGTAATCAAAGGCAATGCGGAAGGTTTTATCATCGAGGTATTCAGCATAAGAGCCGATGAGATTCAGTTTCAGGTAGGATTTCCATACCGATAGCGGAAAGCTTTTTAAATAACCATTCAGCGCCTTTACAAATTCCGGTTGGCCGACTATCACACTATCCACTTTAGGTAATCCAACGGTCTGGAAAGTTAGTTGCCACTCCAGCGCAGGGTTGGTTGCTGTCAGTTTGTTGAAAGACATTTTGTTGTAGTTGCGAAAAGGATCACGCGTATCTTCCAGCTTGCGGGAAACTTTGGCAAGTGCAGTTTCCAGTTTCATAATCTCTTTGGCTGCTGATTGTGCACCATTAGCGTCATATCCCATTCTCAGAAACATTTTCCGGGCATAAGTGACGAAAGCCTGACGAACTTTTACCGCTTGCTTATCCGTGGCAAAGTAATATTCCCGATCAGGCAGGCTCAATCCTCCCTGTGCTATAAAAACCGCATGTTTGCTGCTGATCTTATCATCCTGCGCGACATAAAGACCGTACATTGTTCCGGCTCCGATTGTCCGCATCCAGGCTGCGGTGGCCAACAGGTCTTTTTGCGAGGCAATCTTGTCGATACGTGCCAGATCTGCTTTGATCGGATTAATACCGTTGCGGTTAAGCGAGACAGAATCCATGCCGGTAATATAAAGGTCGCCGATCTTTTGACGTGCACTTCCCTGTTCTTTGTTTTTCATCCGGGCAGACGAGACGCACACATCGTGGATCTGCGCATTGATGGTGTCCTGTATCATCTGGAAAATGCCGTTCGATGTCTCACTGGCCGGAATCGGATTCTGTTTAAACCATTTGCCATTGGCAAACATGAAGAAATCTCTACCCGGAGAGATTGTTGAATCGATATGCGCTACCAGCGGATCTGTATTTTGTGCAGCATTGCCAAGCATGGCTACACAGAGAAATGACATCAGGGAGAATGTCATTTTGATGGAGTGGGTGAGTTTCATGACACTTCTTATGGATTGAATAAATATCTGAAAATAAAGAATACATTTTTGATTCCCCGCAAAGTTAAAATAACCCACGATATCTTTTACCAATTTCAGAGTATCTTTTTAGATTGCAATTTTGGCATTGATATTTGTGTTTTGATGTTTCTTCAAAAACGCCGAACAAACTCCGAAAAGCCATTGTTTAGAGAGATTGTGAATCAAACCTTTAAATTATAATTTCCATGAAAGAGTATCAGCAATTAATTAACGGGAAATATGTGAATTCCCAGTCAGGAGAGTGGATTGAAGTAGAAAATCCTTTTACAGGAAAAATCGTATCGAGAGTGCCGAAAGGTGATAACCGTGATGCCGAAACTGCTCTGCAAGCCGCAAAAGGCGCGCAAGATGCCTGGGTTGCAAGAACTGCCTCTGACCGCGCTTCTTACCTGAAGAAAATGGCAGAAGTTATTCGAAAAAACCGCATTGAACTGGCTCAGATTCTGGTAGCTGAGCAGGCAAAAGTTCTTCCGTTGGCTCAGGTAGAAGTTGATTTTACTGCTGATTATTTTGATTATTATGCAGGATGGGCACGCATTTACGAAGGTGAAATTATCAACAGCGACCGTCCGAACGAAAATATTTTCCTTTTCCGCAAACCAATCGGCGTAGTGGTTGGTATTTGTCCATGGAACTTTCCTTTCTTTGTGATGGCGCGCAAAGTGGCTCCGTCATTGCTGACTGGTTGTACTATCGTATTGAAACCAAGTAGTCTTACTCCGAATACCACACTTGCATTTGCCAAAATGATTGATGGTATTGGCCTTCCTGATGGTGTGGTCAACTTCGTAACCGGTGGTGGCAAGACGATGGGTAAATATCTGGTGGAAAGTCCGCTGACCGATATGGTTACATTGACCGGCAGTGTGGAGGCTGGTCAGGAAATCATTACTTCTTCTGCTAAAAACGTGACCAAAGTATCGCTTGAGCTGGGCGGTAAAGCACCGGCCATCGTCTTCGAAGATGCGGATCTGGATATAGCAGTGAAGAGTATCGTGGCTTCGCGAGTCATCTTCAGCGGACAGGTCTGTAACTGTGCTGAACGCGTGTATGTTCATAAAAACGTATTGGATAAATTCCTTGAAAAATTTACGGCAGCTATGCAAGAGGTGACCTATGGCGATCCTTTAGCCAAACATACCCCGGATATGAGTTCGCAAATTGATAAGAACCAGCTGGATAAAATTGATGCTATGGTGGTGAAAGCCAAAGAAGAAGGTGCTCAAGTGCTTACTGGTGGTAAAAAAGCAGATACTCCATCCGGCTATTTTTACGAACCTACCGTATTGGCCGGTTGTACACAGGATATGGAAATTGTCCGCAAAGAGGTCTTTGGTCCGGTTATTCCTGTATTGACCTTCTCTGAATACGATGAAGCAATTGCCCTGGCTAACGATTGTGAATATGGCCTTACCTCATCCATTTTTACTAAAAACATCAATACTGCATTGAAGGCAGTGAAAGACCTGAAGTTTGGTGAGACGTATGTCAACCGTGAAAACTTTGAAGCGATGCAGGGTTTCCACGCGGGTTGGCGTAAATCGGGTATTGGTGGCGCCGACGGTAAACATGGTCTGATGGAGTATCTCCAGACACATGTTGCCTATATTCAGTTCTGAGAATAAGTAGTATAGTTTTCAAATGTTTTGATCACCGTCGTACTTGTGGAACGGGTTTCCACGAGTACGACATTCTGTTTTTATTTATTCCCGTAGTTAACCACCAAACCTCTAAATCATGAAAGTCGGATTATTTATTCCCTGCTATATCGACCAGTTTTATCCGCAGGTGGGCATTGCGACCCTGCAACTCCTCGAAAAACTGGGTTGTGACGTCGGATTTCCAACAAACCAGACCTGCTGTGGGCAACCCATGGGCAATTCCGGTTGCGAAAAGGACAGCGCTAAAACGGCACAGCTCTTTGTCGAAAATTTCAAAGATTACGATTATATTGTCGGCCCTACAGCCAGTTGCGTCGGGTACGTCAAAGAACACTACAATATCATTGAGCAAACCGTTGCTGTAAGTCATGTGCGCAGGCATATCTATGATTTAAGCGAATTTCTGCTGGATGTCCTGAAGATTGAAAAGCTGGATGTCTCTTTTCCCTATAAAGTAGGATTGCACCAAAGTTGTCACGGTCTGCGTGAGATGAGATTAGGCGCTTCATCCGAATTGAATGTAACCTATTTTTCCAAACAACGCCAATTGCTGGAAATGGTCAATGGACTGGAGTTTATTGAATTAGACCGTACGGATGAATGTTGCGGCTTCGGAGGTACCTTTTGTGTTTCCGAGGAGGCTGTTTCGGCCAAGATGGGAAAAGACCGCGTGGCTGACCATCAGCGAAACGGAGCGCAGGTCATTACAGGTGGAGATGTCTCTTGCCTGATGCATCTGGAGGGAGTTATACGCAGGCAGGGGACGGGGATAAAGGTTCTTCACCTAGCTGAAATTTTCAATGGAGCTACTATCTAATTTAACCGAAGCTAAATCTAAAATCATATTATCATGTCAGAACATGCCAATAAAGCATCTGCATTTATCCGGGATGAAGGCCGCACTGACTGGCACGACCAGGCGCTGTGGTTTGTCCGCAAGAAACGGGATATCCAGACCAAAAAGGTGGATGAATGGGAAACCCTGCGGGAAATAGCGTCCGGTATCAAGGCCAATGTACTGGCCAACCTCGATACATACCTGCTCCAGTTTGAAGAAAATGCATTAAAGAACGGCGCACAAGTCCATTGGGCTAAAGATGCTGCCGAACACAACGAAATCATTCTCAATATTCTCCGTTCTAAAGGAGTAAAGAAAATGGTGAAGAGCAAATCGATGCTCACTGAAGAGTGCCATTTGAATCCCTACCTTATAGAAAATGGCATTGAAGTGGTTGATACAGATTTGGGCGAACGCATCGTCCAATTGCGCAATGAGCCACCCAGCCACATCGTTCTTCCGGCCATTCACCTCAAAAAAGAGGATGTGGGCGAAACATTTTATCAATATCTCCATTCAGAAAAAGGAGCAAGTGACCCCAAATACCTGACTGAAGTAGCCCGCAAGCATCTCCGTGAAAAGTTCCTTGCTGCCGATGCCGCTTTGACCGGAGTAAACTTTGCTGTGGCAGATACCGGAGGATTTACAGTTTGTACCAATGAAGGCAATGCCGACTTAGGCGCTCATCTGGCTCCGATACATATTGCCAGCATGGGGATTGAAAAGCTGATTCCGAAACAGGAGCATTTGGGCGTATTCCTACGCATGTTGGCAAGAAATGCTACAGGACAGCCTATCACCTCCTTCTCTTCTCATTTTATCAAACCGCGTGAAGGTCAGGAACTGCATGTCGTCATTGTCGATAACAAACGTAGCGAACAGCTGGGACGTGCCGATTTTCGCAAATCGCTCTATTGCATCCGTTGCGGAGCATGCCTCAATACCTGTCCGGTTTATCGTCGCAGTGGCGGACACAGCTATAGTTACATAATACCGGGACCTATCGGCTCGATACTCTCTCCGGGTGTCGATCTTAAGAAACACTCCGCTATGCCATTTGCGTCTACGCTTTGCGGATCGTGTTCCGATGTCTGTCCGGTGAAGATTGACATCCACCACCAGCTCTATAAATGGCGGCAGATCGTGGCTGAACAGGGTGATTTTCCTGCGGTGAAGAAAATTTCGATGAAGATGATGGGATTTCTTTTTGCTCATCCGTCACTTTATCGCATAACCGGTAAGATGGGGCGGGTAGCGGTGAAGATTATGCCCCGCTTCCTCCTGTACAGCAAGCTCAATGCCTGGGGAATCAAGCGGGAAGTACCGCAGGCTCCGCCTCAAAGTTTCCGCGAATGGTACTTGTCACAGGAAAAGTATAAACACAAATGAATATGAGTAGTAAAGAATCTATATTACAGCGTATCCGGCAGAATAAACCTGATGCCTCACCACTTCCCGAGTTCGGATTGTTTGACGGGAAGCCTCGTGATCTGATTGCCGAATTTAAGGAGAATCTGCAATTTGTGGGTGGATTGGCTATCGAGCTGATGCCGGGTGAGGAGATTAATACACACATTGAGGCGAATTATCCTGATCTGGAAAAAATCTGCTCGTTGGTAGAAGGTGTCAGTCGGGCTAATATCAATGCCTCTTCCATAACAGACCCTCACCTCCTGAACGATATTGAGCTGGCTATTGTGCCGGGTGAATTCGGAGTAGCAGAAAACGGAGCTGTCTGGATTTCCGAAAAGTCGGTGTTACATCGTGTATTACCCTTTATAGTCCAGCATCTGGTTATTGTGCTGGATAAATCAAAACTAGTATGGAATATGCACCAGGCTTATCAGCAGGATGAGTTGCATAACGTTGGAGGATTCGGACTTTTTCTTTCCGGTCCTTCTAAGACAGCAGATATCGAGCAAAGTCTGGTGATCGGGGCGCACGGTAGCCGCAGTCTGATTGTTTTACTGGTATAAATCGTTCTTAAGTTGAGTTTTTGGTGTAAATGGGGGATGTCCGTTTTGTCGGAGTCCCCTGTTTCTTTTATGATCTTCCAGTAGCAGTTTTTATAATCATTCCGTTATTGTATAAACTCTCTATTTATTGAAAAAATCTCCTGTTGTTGCTTGTTATCTGGAGATCAAAAACAAACTCCATTCTTTGTAGCACTTCTCAATACAGTTTGTTTTTGATGCGATTACCGGTCTGTTTTTGATCACTTACTATAATATTCTTGCAATATGAAGATGTAAAACTGTACTAACCTGTTTGTAAGTGTGAAAAGGATAAGGTATGCAGGATTGTACTGTTAAACAAAGTTGTATTGAAGTGAAAGTATGCTCAAATAGTATGTTGTGCGACATAAAAGTACTACATTTGCAATGTGTTTTTCATGGTATTAGATTTTAAGGTTAATAAAGGGTTGAGGTTGTCGTGATGACAACCTTTTCTTTTTTGTATTAGATTGTATTTATGAAGAGACCAACTTTAAAAGTAAGTTAGATAGCAATATAACACAAAAGCGCCGGAGGTTTTGATTCTCCGGCGCTTTGTTGCTTATAAGACTATAAGTTTATTTTTTCAGGAAGCAGGTTTTCAAAACGATGCTGCTGCCATCGATTTTGCAATCTACTTCTTCAGGATTTTCGGTCAGACGGATGCTTTTTACTTTTGTACCGCGTTTGATTACCATTGATGATCCTCTTACTTTCAAATCTTTGATCACGGTTACCGCATCGCCATCCTGCAATACCGCACCATTACTGTCTTTAGCTACATCATCCTGCGTAGCCTCTTCTTCGCTACCTGTCCATTCGTATCCGCAATCGGGACATACATTCATTACCCCATCAAAGTAAGTGTTGTCCATATTACACTTCGGACAGCTTGGAAATTCACTCATAATTGTTTCTTAGTTTTTTAATTGGGTTGCAAAGGTAGTCATTTTTGACCAAAAACAAAGGAGTGGTAGTGAACGTAAAGATATTCAGATGCTTGCGGTTCAACTGTCTGTTTTGTCAATAATGAATAAATACCTGTTTTGTCAATTTGAGTACATTTTTGGAAATTATCTGTATGCCCGATCTATAGGTGTGAAACTATTTTTGTACTGCTGAAAAGTGTGCTTTTACATGACGGAGTACACCCTTTAAATGACTTTATCTAACCAAATATTTCAGACAATGCAAAAACGTTTTTCAGGCGTTGTGGTGCCAATGATTACTCCACTCAAACCGGATTTTACTGTAGATACTGAAGCGGTAAAAGTTATCATGAAAAGATTTGCCGCTCATGGAATACACCCGCTGGTGCTGGGTACAACGGGTGAGAGCTCTTCCATCGACGAAAAAGAGAGCCTCCGTTTTGTGGAAGCTGCCGTTGCCGCTAAAGGTGTGGGCCAGTGCGTCTATGCCGGATTGGTAGGTAATCAGGTTTCGGATTTGATTGAGCGTGGCAATAAGTTCATTGAATTGGGCGCCGATGTAGTGGTGGCTACTTTACCTTGTTATTATATCCTGACTCCTGAGCAAATGACTGCTTTCTACATTCAACTTGCCAATAACGTAAAAGGTCCTGTGATGGTGTATAACATTAAAGCGACCACCCAGATGTCTATTCCATTGGATGTGGTAAAAACATTGAGCAATCACCCGAACATCTGGGGACTGAAAGACTCAGAGCGCGATGCTGACCGCATGAAAGAGTGTATTGAAGCTTATAAAGACCGTGCTGATTTTGCTTACTTCTGTGGTTGGGGTGCTCAGAGCTATGGTAGCCTCGAGGCGGGAGCTGACGGAGTGGTGCCAAGTACCGGAAACATTGTTCCTGAGTTATACGGAAAATTATATGAAGCCGCACTTCAGGGAGACTGGGCTAAAACCAAACATTATCAAGACTTAACCGATGAAGTGGCGGTTATCTATCAGAAAGACCGCACGCTGGGACAGTCACTGGCTGCGCTAAAGGTAATGATGGATGGCGAAGGCATTTGCGGAACTGCCATGATGCCGCCTTTGACCGAACTTCCGGCTGAAGATGTAAAAGCTGTTTTAACCCGCTTCGCAGAATGGAAGAGCAAATTGGCCTGAGAAATACCTTTATTAATCTGAATAATCTAACGAAATGATACAAAACTCTATTCACCTGATTGACGTACTCATTGTTGTGGCGTCGGTGCTTTTTACCATTGGCGCAGGATTTTATTTTGCCAGAAGACAAAAAAGTTCCGACCGCTATTTTGCAGGAAGTAAGACCATTCCCGCGTGGGCAATCGGTCTCTCTATTTTTGCAACATTGCTAAGTAGCGTAACCTTTTTGGCTTATCCGGCAGCTGCGTATAAATCAAACTGGATTCTGCTGGTACAGGGCCTGATGGTGCCGATTGTCCTGGTCGGAATTATCGGATATATTGTACCGTTGTTCCGCAAGGTAATTCGCCTGAGTACCTACGAATATTTCGAACGACGCTTTGGTGTATTTGCCCGTATGTATAGTTCGATTGCTTTCCTGCTTACCCACTTTTCCAAAATGGGAACCGTGCTTTATCTGGTAAGTATTGCATTGAGTAGTTTTACCGGATTTAATGTATTTACCGTGATGATTATCCTGAGTATCGCGATTATTACCCTGACGGTTTTGGGTGGTATGGAAGCGGTAATCTGGATGGACGTAATTCAGGGATGCCTTTTGATTGGTGGTGGTTTGCTTTGTCTTGGAATTCTATTATTCCGTCCCGAATGTGGCCCGATGACAACGCTTCATCAGGCTTTTGATATGGGTAAAATAGATGTTGGCCCGTATGATTTCAGTTTTGCCGACCTGACCTTCTGGGTAATGGTAATTAACGGTGCTTTTTATGCCTTGCAGAAATACGGAACAGACCAAACCATCGTTCAACGTTATCTGGCTGCAAAATCAGATAAAGATGCCAAGAAGGCAGCTTATATCGGGGTATTTGCCAGTGTAGCGGTTTGGACGTTGTTTATGTTGATTGGAGCGTTGTTATATGTATTCTATCACACCGGGAATGTTTCTCTGCCTGCGGATATTAATGCCGATAAAGTATTCCCTTACTTTATTAGTACGCAACTTCCGACCGGAGCTGTAGGGCTTGTGCTCTCGGCGCTTGTGGCAGCAGCTTTGGCAAGCTTGCAATCAGACCTCAACTGCATATCTGCGATTGGGGTAGAGGATTATTACCAACGCATAAAACCCAACTGTACTGATAAACAACGCCTGAGAATGGGCCGGATTCTGGTTTTCACTGCCGGATTGATTATGATTACTGTTGCCACTCTTTATATTAAATGGGAAGGAGAAGGTGTGCTCGGTGTTGTATTCGGGTTATACGCTATCTTCTCTGCCGGTATCGTGGGTATCTTCCTGCTCGGCTTGTTGTCGAGAAGAGCTAATTGGCAGGGACTTTACATCGGTATCGGTGTATGTATCCTCTTTACCGCTTATGCCGTATTGACCTCTACAAAAGTAGGAGCGGACGGCAGCGAGCATGTGATCTTGGATTTGGGTAAATACAATTTCCCGCACCATAAGTATATGCTGGGGGTCTATAGTCACATCATTGTATTTGTGGTAGGGTACATCGCCAGTATGTTCTTCAAAACCGAACCGGCAGAGGCACACCTGACGCTGTACGGCTATTTCAAGGAAAAGACTAAATAATTAAACTGACTTTGTTCTATAACGAAAAGAAATAATGAATTCAACTCTGTTATTGCAGCCCGGAAGTATAGCTTTCGGACCTGATTGTCTGAAGAAACTGGCAGAAGACCGTTTGATTAGTGTATCCGAACGCATCTTGCTATTGGTGGCGACTCCGGTGCTGGGCGCTGTGGAAGCTCCGGTCGCAGTGATGAAAGCTGCCGGAAAAAGTGTAGAAGTATTTGAATACAACTTCCCGGGCGAACCGACTTTTGCCTTGTTTGATACATTGGTGGAGAAAACCAAACCGTTTAATGCAGACTGTATCGTCGGAGTAGGAGGCGGGAGTGTTCTGGACTGTGCTAAACTGCTGGCAGCATTAACCCATAATACCCAAAAACTCGAAGATGTGGTTGGTATCGGATTCCTGAACGGTCGTTCGATGAAGCTTATCTGTGCTCCTACAACTGCGGGAACCGGTAGTGAAATGTCTCCTAATGCTATCTTGCTAAATGAAGTGACAATGGCAAAAAGCGGTATTATCAGTCCTTATCTGGTGCCGGATACCGTATATATTGATCCGGCACTGACCGTTTCATTACCTTCACGCCTGACTGCCGAAACAGGCATGGATGCACTTTGCCACTGTATTGAGGCATTTACCAATAAATTCGCTCATCCGGCAGTAGATACATATGCGCTGAGAGGTATCGGACTGATTGCTGAGAATCTGGAAAAAGCGTGTAAAGACGGGGCTGATATGGATGCCCGTTCAGCATTGGCACTCGGTTCAATGTATGGCGGTATGGTACTTGGTCCGGTTAATACTTCTGCTGTTCATGCTCTGTCTTACGGTTTGGGTGGTAAATTCCACGTTCCTCACGGATTGGCGAATGCTATTCTTTTGCCGGAAGTATTGCGTTTTAATATGTCAGCCGATGTAAAGCGTCATGCTGAACTGGCCATTGCTCTCGGAGTGGCTCCACAAGCTACAGACGAAGCTACTGCCCTTGCCGGTATTGAGAAAGTGGAAGCGATTTCCAAAGCTTGCGGCATTCCTCAGCACCTGACAGAAATAGGTATCACCGAAGAGGTTTTGCCTGAACTGGCTGATATTGCGATGAACGTTACCCGTTTGTTGAATAACAATCCACGCGTGGTGACTAAGGAAGATGCAATTGCGATTTACAAGAAACTTTTATAATACACAGACCTGACAGGTTTTCAAAACCTGTCAGGTCTAAAAGCACACTCCACATGAAACCCATTTTAGGAATAAGCATGGGCGACCCGGCCGGAATCGGACCGGAGATCTGCCTCAAAGCGTTATCTGACGCTTCAGTATATGACCGTTGCCGCCCTATGGTAGCCGGTGATGCCTCTGTAATGAAACAGGCTGCTAAGAACCTTGGTAGTTCGCTTAAAATCAACGCTGTTAAATCTGTCTCGGATGCGAAATTTGAGATTGGTACCGTAGATGTATATGATTTAGCCAATGTAAATATTGCTGAGCTCAAACCGGGCGAAGTATCGGCTATGGCAGGTAATGCAGCATTCGAAGCGGTACGAACCGTGATTGACCTGGCTTTGGCCGGGGAAATTGATGCAACAGTGACTGCCCCAATCAATAAAGAATCTATCCACACAGCCGGACATAAATTCTCAGGTCACACCGAGATATATGCTCATTATACCAACACTGCTAAGTTTGCCATGTTGCTGGCTGATGAAAACCTGCGTGTAATCCATGCTACTACACACGTGTCGTTGCGTAAAGCGTGTGACCTTTGTACCAAGTCAAGGGTGTTGGAAGTAATTCAGTTGCTCAATGATGCCTGTGTGCAGTTTGGAATGGAAAATCCGCGTATCGCTGTAGCCGGATTGAATCCTCATGCCGGAGAGAATGGCTTGTTTGGTGACGAAGAGATTAATGAGATTATTCCTGCCATTCAGGAAGCTAATGCAAAAGGCTATAACGTGGAAGGACCTGTACCGCCCGACACGATGTTTGTAAAAGCGGTTCAGGGCAAATATGACGGGTGCGTGGCGATGTACCACGACCAGGGACACATTCCGTTCAAACTCGAAGGTTTCCAGTGGGATAACGAGAAACAGACCATGAAGAGCGTGAAAGGGGTAAATATCACTCTCGGATTGCCTATTATCCGTACTTCAGTGGACCACGGAACTGCGTTTGAGATTGCCGGAAAAGGTATTGCCTCACCGGATGCATTGCTGGTGGCAATCGACTACGCTATTCTGATGGCTAAACACCGCAAGAAATGATAACCGTACTGGCTGACGACCTTACCGGAGCGGCTGAAATGGCAGGTGTCGCTATGCGCTATGGCCTTCGGGTGGCATTTGGTATCGAATCGATACCTGATGTTGAATCCGATGTGTGTGTTGTAGCGACTGATAGTCGTTCCGCTTCAGAAGAAGAGGCGTTTACCCAACACTTGCAGTTGACAAGGGATGCCTCCAAGCCACAGGGTTTCCTTTTCAAAAAGACCGACTCCGTGCTTCGTGGGCATGTGCTGGCGGAAATAGAGGCGCATTTGCAGGCAACGGGTAAAACATCCGTATTGCTTCAACCAGCCAATCCTTCGGTCGGTCGTTGCATTCGTGAGGGACAATATTGGGTAGGAGAAAGGTTATTACACGAGACGGGTTTTGCCACAGATCCCGACTTTCCGGCAAAAAGTTCTTCAGTAAAGGAGTTGCTTTTGCAACGCAGTCCGGAGTTCGCAGCTAAAAAGGAGTGGAATATTTCAACAGAATTTACTCCGAATGGAATTTGTATTCCCGAAGCTGTTTCGGTTGAAGATATGGCAAAGGCTTTGACGGAGGTTTCTCCTGATACTATGATGGCAGGCAGTGCTGCTTTCTTCGAACAGGTTTTGATTCACAAATTTGGTGTAACAGAGCAACCGGAAATCGTTAGTAAGGAAATCAACTCCGATTTCCTGATGATTTGCGGAAGTACACACCCGCAAGGCCGCCGCTTTGTGGAGGAGATCCGTGATACGGGATGTCCGGTGCACTATTTTCCCAAAGCTTTATTGGAGGAAACAGAACCTGAAGGTGAAACTGGCCGTTGGTCTGCCGAAATGTCCGATATCTGGAAAGAGACGCACCGGTTGGTGCTTTCGATTTCCAATGAGCGGATAAGTTATCCAAACAGTTCTTCCATCCTGGGATTGCGCATGAGCAAAGTAATTCAAGATATTCTGGACAAATGTGATGTGCGTGAATTGCTGATAGAAGGTGGAGCTACAGCTTTCAGCGTAATGAAATTTCAGCAATGGGACACGCTGATACCCGTTCAGGAGTTGGCACCCGGAGTTGTTCGCATGCAGGTTTCGCACCGACCATCGCTTTACCTAACCATCAAACCCGGTAGTTACCTTTGGCCAAAGTATTTAGGGGGAGTAGAGAGTTAAAAAACTTCGTGTTATTGTTTTATTCAGATATAGCCTGACAGGATTCGTTCTTGTCAGGCTTTTTTATGCGCTTCAGGTTACGTTTTCGCTTTCTGGTCGTCAATAGAATACTGTCATGGTTTTAATTAACAAAATATATCACACTTGTTGCAACCGGATGATATTTCTCTTCCGTCTAACAGACAAATTCAATCAGAAAACCAGAAAATATTAAGCGATAACTCTATGAAAACAACAACTACCATTAGTCAGCTAAGAAGGATAACGTGGATTGTCCTGTTTAGCATTCTTTTCCCGGTTGCAATATGTGCAGCATCCTTGGGAAGTGTGAAAGGTCGCATCGTGGACCAGAAAAAGCAGCCGTTGGAATTTGCCACTGCGGCTTTGTTGCGTGCCAATGATAAATCGTTGGTTAAAGGAAGTGTTACTAACCGTTCGGGTGAATTTGTGATTGATAAAGTGGTGCCGGGTACTTACATTGTTACCGTTTCTATGTTGGGTTACAATAAAGTGGAGACAGAGAAATTTGAGATTGCTGCCAATGCTCGTGTAGAGCGTACCATTGTACTGAAAGAATCGACTCACCAACTGAAGGAAGCGACAGTAGTAGCCAAACGGAAATTTATCGAACAGCAGGCTGATAAGATGGTGATTAATCCCGAAGCATCTATTACTACATCTTCGGAAAATGTGTACGAGATACTGAAGAAGTTGCCGGGTGTATCGGTCGATAACAATGATAATATCAGTCTGAAGGGCAAACAGGGCGTGAAGGTGATGATTGACGACAAACCGACTTACCTCTCAGCCGACCAGCTGGCCAACCTGCTTAAAGGTATGCAGGGCAAGAACGTCGATAAGATTGAGATTATTGAAAATCCATCGGCCCGATACGATGCGGAAGGTAATTCCGGTATCATTAATATCAAGACGAAGCACATCAAGGCGCCGGGTTTCAACGGAAACGTGAGCGCGGGTCTGAATATTGGCAAACGTTTGGGGGATTTTGCCACCATTGACCTGAATGCCAATTCAGGCAAACTAAACTTATACGGCAACTACTCCTTCTACGATTGGAGGGGCTGGCATACGATGGATGGCACGCGACGTTTTACCTCTTCGGCATTGGCAGGTGCTTACCAGAATATCTATGCGAAAGATAATAACAACGGTAACGCACATAACTTCAAGGTAGGGGCGGACTACTATTTAGCCAAAAATCATGTCGTGAGCGTGATGTTTCGCGGATCCTCCGGCTATAACCTGGGAGACGGGGCTTCTCAGACATCCTTCTCAGACCGTAATCAGAAGCTGGATTCTACCATCATTACCTCTATGGATGACGATGCCCGTTGGCACAATTTTACCTACAATGCCAACTACAAATGGGACATTGACAGCACCGGACGTTCGTTGACTGTAGATGCCGACTATGCGAAGTTTTATTTCAAATCAACCAATAATCAGTCCAGTAAATATTACAACAGTATTGGCCAGGACCTGAACCGTGATTTCGGATTGTTGGGTATTCAGACCGGAGACATCGACATCTTTACCGTGAAGGCTGATTACGTTCATCCGTTGAATAAGAAAATTACAATTGAATCCGGATTAAAAACAAGTTTTGTAACCAATGATGGAAAATCAGATTTTGATGTGGATGATCAAACCGGTACTGTCTGGAATAATGATCTTAGCAAGCACGACCATTTTATATACGATGAAAATATTAATGCGGCTTACGTTAGCGGCCGCGGGCAGTTTGGTAAAACCTCGCTGCAACTGGGATTGCGCGTTGAGAATACCAACTCCAAAGGAAACTCGCTCTCGATGAACCGCGTGGATAAGAACCATTACACCAACTTGTTTCCTTCGCTCTTTATTCAACAAAAACTGAATGACAACAACCAGTTGGGATTCTCATACAGCTATCGTATCGGACGTCCGAGTTACCATATTCTTAATCCGTTTGTCTGGATACTTGACCCTTATACTTACATGAAGGGCAATCCGTTCCTGCAACCGCAGTTTACCCATTCGATGAGTGTGAATCATAGTTATAAAGGTAAATTCATTACCACGGTAGGCTATAATTACACCAAAGACCTGTTTACCGAGGTGATTCAACAAAATGATGAGACCAAAGTGATTTACCAAACCAATGAAAATCTAAGCAACGCCATTGATCTTAACGCTTCCGAGACTGCACAGCTGGAGTTGACCAAATGGTGGCGGTTAAATGCAACCGTGACGGGAATGTTTAAGAAGGTGACTTCCGACTTTGCCGGAGCGACGAAGTTTGAGCGATGGAGCTACAGCGGAAACATGACCAACAGCTTCACCTTGCCAAAGGACTTCGGAGTGGAACTATCGGGTCGCTACCAGTCCAAACAGTTATGGGGAAACTTCTACATCTACGATAGTTATGAAGTGGATCTAGGTATCCAGAAGAAGTTGCTGAATAATAAAGGTACTTTGAAGATCTCTGTCAATGACCTCTTTAATACCAATCGGGGAGGAGGTTACACCAAATATGCCAATGTGGATCTGAATGTGATGAATCATTGGGATAGCCGTAAGCTGAACATCTCTTTCAACTATCGCTTTGGTAAGGATAATTTTAAAACAAGAGCTAACCGTTCCACGGCATCGAGCGAAGAGCAGAGTCGGAGTGCGAAGTAATTGGATTTCGATAAAATATATACCTGACAGGTTTTGAAAACCTGTCAGGTATAAAGTTGTAATTAGGTTAACTTTCTCGAGCCGTAGCGTTGTGAAACGTTGCGGTTTGTCTTTTTATCCCCGCAAATCAAACATTCACCGACTTCTTCCCGCCTTCTGTAATAAATGTTGCAGAACGAATGCAGCCTAACAAGTACTTTTGCACCAAACATAAAAATAGAGGGATATATGTTGGTAAACAAGTACACTATTATCAGTTCTTTATTAGGAATCTTCTTATTTTTTGCCAATCCAGTTTTTGCATCACAATCAGATTCAATAACATTGAAACGACCCAAAGTCGCTCTCGTATTGAGTGGTGGCGGTGCAAAGGGCTTCTCCCACATCGGAGTGCTGAAGGTGCTGGAAGAGGAGGGCATTCCTGTCGATATTATAGTGGGAACCAGCATAGGAAGTCTGGTCGGTGGGATTTATGCGATGGGTTATTCTTCTGATGAGATTTACCGCATCGCCAAGGCACAAAAGTGGGACGCGTTACTGAAAGACGAAGTTCCACGGGCCTATTTGTCAAGGCATGACCAGATGATTCGCCAGCGATACCTGCTTTCGCTTGATGTAGGACTTGATAAGAAAATCGGACTTCCCCAGGCGCTTAAGAAAGGTCAGAATGTGATGAACCTCTTTTGCGGACTTGCCGGCAATGTGCCGGTGGACATGGATTTTTCCAAACTTCCTATCCCTTTTGCCTGTGTGGCTGCCGACCTGGAGACGGGGCAAGAGGTAGTAATGAAAGATGGATTCCTGCCTACTGCGATGTTTTCGAGTATGGCGATTCCGACGCTTTTCCAATCGCCCCAGCGTAATCAGCGAACATTGATTGATGGGGGAGTGGTGAATAATTTCCCTATCGATGTGGCGAAAGAGATGGGTGCGGATATCATCATCGGTGTCGATTTGCAGCGCGACCCACCCAAGAAGAATGAGCTTAACTCAATGGATATTGTGGTCAACCAGTTGGTCGCATTTATGAGTAAGGAAAAATATGCCCAAAACACCCGAATGTGTGATATTCTCATTCGTCCGGATGTAACTAAATACTCGATGCTGACCTTTACGGGGGAGGCGCTGGACTCCTTAACCCTGAGAGGTCGGGAAGCTGCCGACAAATACCGGGAAGAGTTCCGGAGGATAAAGACAAAATATCATCTGGAGCCGAAAGTGCGTTCCCGGCAATACATCATGCCTGAAAAGTGGCACGTTGGTCAAATCAGTTTCAGAGGAAATTACACACTCGACGAAGAGTTCCTGAAAGGGATGATGGGACTGACCCTGCCTGGAAATTACTCTTACCAGGAAATTAAAAACGCGATTGACCGGATATATGGTTTGGGTGGATTCGAACGTATCTATTTCGACCTGACCGGAGCTGAGTCCAAGACCTTGAATCTGGATGTGATTCCGCAAAAAGTGAGGTCACAGAACTTTGGCTTCAAGGCAAATACCACCGATGCAGCCGCATTGATGTTTAATATTTCGAAGAAAAGCTATGGCAACCGGTTTACCCTTTTGTCAGGCAATGCGGAGTTTTCGGCCAATCCCGGTCTGAGCCTGATTGCGGAGAGCAGTAACCGAAACTTCATGACGCTTGGTGCTGAGATAAAGGGAAAATTCCAGCATATTAATGTCTTTGAGGACGGACATAAGGCGTTTAATATAGATATATTTTACACCTCCGCTTCGGCCTATTTGTACCAGTCTTTTTTGTCGAAATGTAATGCCGGAGTGGGTGTCCGGGAAGAGTTTTTCAAAGGAGATATATTTTCCAAGAATGACTATCAGATTTTATCACCGGATAAGTCCACATTTTGGGTGACCAATCCCTATGTCTGGTTTTCGCTGGATAATCTGGATAATTACTATTTTCCTACTAAAGGAACCAATCTCTATATGGAGTTTTCACTGAACACAGATTTGCATACGCTTGAGAAAATGACCCCGACATTGTTGATCCGGATGAATAATACCATTCCGGTGTCGCATAAAGTGGCTCTTCAGACAGCATTTTACAGCCGTATGCTTTTCAATAAAGATTATCCGCTGGCAAAAATAACGATGGTGGGCGGGGAATCTTATTCGCAGTATTTCAATCACCATTTGCCTTTTATCGGATTGCCGCCGGTGATGCTGGCAGACCGTTATGCCTATATCGGTTCGTTGGGCGCCCGATATCATTTGTCCGAAAACAGATACGTATCGGTGCTTCTGAATGAATTATTGCAGACGGATGATGCGATTCGGAACCTAAACTTCAGGTCGGTCTTTGGCGGTGGCGTAAAATACTCCATCAAGACAGCAGTAGGGCCGTTGGATATTGGTGTAGGATTGTCTGATTTGTACAAACGACCGACATTCTCTGCCAATCTCGGGTTTTGGTTTTAAGACGCTATTTTTGACGGACGATTTTGTGTGAAAATGCTCCGATACCTACAGTGATCATGTGCATGTTTCCATTGTACCCCGGATAATAAGCTGCAAACTGAGGTAAAGCGTATTCATATCGTAGGCGAAGTATCCATCGTGTCTTTACCCAACCTGTGTATGTGACAAAATGCTCGTCGCCTTTTCCCAATTTAATATCGAGATTTGCACCAATGGTGTATGTAGTCTTGAAAGCCATTTTAAACGTGGATAATTCCGGGTATTTATCGATTTGATCCTGTGGTGGCTCGACATTACTACCTCCGATGCCGGTAAAGGGAACCAACTTTATTTTGCGGGTTTCAATTGCAGCATAACCAACTGAAAATTCCCAAAGAAAGAATTCTGCATCAGCTCCTTTAGTCCAGATGAGATTTGACGAAGGTATGTCTTTGAGAGTCGTGGTAAGTCCGATAAAATCACGTTGGAAAAAATGAAACCTTTTATAGCTGGCAGAAAACTCTAAACCTATATAAGCTGGAACGTCAAAATGTTCCTTCAGCTTGTTTGTCAGCGGACCAGCCCCTAAAAAGAACTCATATCCCCATCCCCAGTTTGATGCTCCCCATTTGTAGCGGATATATTCACGGGTATAATCCACAGCATAAGAGTTTGGATATGTTTTGAGAAACCAGTCGGCACGGTCGTTTAATTGTTCTTGCGTGATGTCGGGAGTATCAGCATCTTTCTTAAGTCCGAGTGTCAGGTGCATGTCCAGGATTTCTTTCTCCTCATTTGTGATGGATGCATTTTCAATATATTGAAAAAGATCCTCTTTGTGGTTGTAACTTTTGACACGAAGTCTTTCGAAAAGATTATCATCAGGTGGTTCAATCTTGTTTCTGTTTGGGTGCAGCACATTCTTATAATCCCTGATGTCATTCAGAATGGGCTGATACTCTTTTGTCCAGAAGAGAATCAACCATTTTTCTCCGGGATAAAGAGCCCGGTAATTTTCATTTTCCAGACTTAGCAGATAATCTTTTATCTCTTTGACCTTTACCATATCTCCTTCGAGGAATTTTTCCAGAAGTAACACTCTTCCATTACTGATCAGCATTGTTTTGCTGGTTCCCATTTTTATAATTTCCTGTTGAAGAGTGTCATTCTGGGCATAAAATGTCTGGCTAAATAGGAAAATAGCTATTGAGAATAGACATGTTTTCATTGTGTTATGGGTTTAGGATTGATTCTGTATATCCATTTTGTATGGGGATACTTATTTCCGATAAAGAATTTTTTGATTCCCCAGATTGTTCCAATTACCCCGGCGGCGATAAAGGGGGATGTGATGATGATAAATAAACCTTCATAGATAACGCTTATAGGGTTAATCCCTAATTCGGCGATTATGCTAGTCAGAGTAATAAGGCATCCCAGAGTTATATTAACTCCCAGATATGTAGATAAAAATCCGAGAATACTGAGACCAATCGTTTTTTTTCTGATTTCGTTGATGTTTTTCAGAAGAATAGTATCTCCGTTTAGGGCAATGGAGGAGTCGGAGACGATGTCCAGCTTTCCGGTTACTTTGGAATTGTCAAACCGGATGATGCTAATCTTCTTGTTTTCTTTGATGACAACTGTTTTGCCGCTATTCCTTTTGATCACCTGTAGGGTAGTATCGGTTTGAGCGATGCAAACGGATAGTAGGAAAATGTTGATTATGGAAAATAGAATGATCTTCTTCATGGTAATTCAGGCTTTTGTGAAAAATGAGAAGATTATAAGGTTTAGATTACGAACGTCTTTGCTTCAGGTTATGCAATACTACATCATTCAGATGTTTGGGTGGCACTTCAAAAGACATTTGGACTAAGCTGTTCAGGATAGTTTCTTTAAAATAAAACAGATGACGGAAGATTATGTTTTTTCTTGCCGGTAATGACTCGTTGAGCATCCTTAAAGGATTAAAAAAAGCTATCTTTGCACCAACTTTGTAAGAGAACCACGCTATGATTTTAACAAACTACATCTCCATCCCTGAATTAATCCTTGTCGGTGCAGCTTTTCTGTTTCTGGTAGTCCAGCTTATTTACATACTTACGCTTTACAGACGTATCATTGTCCAAACCAAAAAGCAGAAGCGGGGAGATATATCCTATACTACCGAGCAGCCGCCGGTTTCGGTGGTGGTGTATGCCTGCAACGATGCCGAGAATCTGGAAAAGTTCCTGCCGGCCATCCTGAAACAAAACTATCCGAAGTTTGAGGTCATCGTGGTTAATGATGGATCCACCGATGAGACAAAAGAGGTACTTGCCCAGCTCGAACCGACCAATCCGCATCTTTACCAGACCTATATTCCCGAAGAAGCTAAAAACCACAGCCGTCGCAAGCTGGCAATGAGCGTTGGGATTAAAGCGGCAAAATACGATTGGATTCTGACCACCGATGCCAACTGTGAGGTGGCGGGAGAGGAGTGGATCGCTACAGTGGCCCGCAACTTTACCGAAGATACCCAGGTGGTGATTCTTTATACTTCCTATTTATTCCCCGAGGCCATAGCATCAGCTTGGCGCTCTTTGGATAATCTATTTTTCAACATGCGCTTCCTGGGGTTGGCATTGGGTGGAAATCCTTTTATGGGAGTACGCCGCAATCTGGCTTACCGCAAAGAGCTGTTTTTCAAAAACAGAGGCTATTCCGGTTATCTCAACCTGCGTGACGGCGACGACGACCTCTTCATCAACCGTGTGGCTTACCGTGAGAATACCCGCATCGAGATTGCGGAAGAGGCCATTACCCGTGCTGATTACTACCTCTTCGATAAAGCCTGGCGCGAGCAGAAACTGGCTTATGCCATCACTTCCCGCTACCTGAAAAAACGGGGCGCCCTGACTTTCGGATTCGAGAGTTTGACCCGTTATCTGTTTTATGCAGCCATCATCACAATGTTTGTTTTAAGTTTCTGCCACTGGATATTGGCGGTAGCGGGAGGGATTTTCTTCCTGGGACGTTTCATCCCACAGACTATTGTTTTCAGAAAGACAGCGAAGATATGGGGCGAACAATACTATTATTTACTTCTGCCGGTATATGACCTGTGGCAGCCGATGGTTGACTTTATCTACCGCATAAAAGGGAGAACGAGTAAGAAGAAGTAAGATATTTTCTTTATATGTCCTATATTTTTGACCGGATGTCCCAAAAGAAAAATCATTAATTCAAGAGTAACAAATTGTAAGTACAAACCGCCCCAAGCCCCTAAAGGGGATGTTTGAAAGTGCAAATCTGGAACTAAATCCCACTCTTCAAAGTCCCCTTCAGGGGAATCGAAGATCGGCGTAGCCAATTAGGGGCGGAAAGAACAGACGAACTATCAATATGTAAGTTTGATTATGAAAGAATTGACTTTTGGGATACCCGGTCAATAAAACGGAAAAGCCGTTTAATCAGCCAGTAAGTGCCGGTTATACGGCTTTTTTGATTTAAATTGGCAATCTCTGTCAACATCATTTCTATCTCTGTCAAATTGATTTCGATCTCTGTCAGACCGATTTCGATCTTTGTCAAGATGATTTCTATCTCTGTCAGACCGATTTCTATTTCTGTCAAGCTGAATTCGATCTTTGTCAAGATGATTTCTATCTCTGTCAAACCAATTTCGATCTTTGTCAAGTTGATTTCTATGTCTGTCAAATTGATTTCGATCTCTGTCAAGCTAATTTCTATGTCTGTCAAACTGATTTCGATCTGTGTCAGACTCTTTTCTATGAGATTTACCCCTTCATGGATGAATGCAAAAAAGGCTCCCCGCTGGTGCAGAGAGCCTTTTGTCTGTGTCAACCGCTTATCGAAAGCGGATTATGTAGTCGGATTGTCAGTCGGGGTAGTTCCTGATGATGGCTTGCTGCCACCGCTCAGTTGCGCCACCACTTTGCCAAAGGTAAAACGATCCTTGCGGAGTTTATCATTTTTATAGTGTTTTGAGGCATACTTGCAAATGCTGATTATTTCGGTGTAAATTCCGTTTAGCGCGTCGGTAGCCTCCTGTGTATTGCTTTTGGAGGTTGATTTTTGTATCTCCTGAGTTACATTGGCGGTCTGGAATGCATCTGTATAGCTGATGATTCTATCAATCAATGTTCCGTTTATTCCCTTAGCCGTAACGGACTGCCGCAAAGCCTCGGTCATCCCGTTGTTAAATCCAATCAGCAGTGCCGAAAGCGCCTCGTGGCTTCCCCTCTGTACATCGCGGATGTACTTTTCGATACTCAGCGTCTTCAATGTTTCGCTGCAAAAAGAGGGATTGTCCCTGAAATCTTCTTCTACCTGGGTTTTGAAGAAAGCCACGTCGTTCTTAGCTGCACTTTGAATCTCTTGCAGGCTGTAAGTAGCATCACGTTGTCCCTTCAGGTTGTCTGAACTTACATACTTAGTAGAAGTGTCATTGATTCGCTTTTTCAGGTCTTTCAGATAGTCCGGAGTCCAATTGCCACGCAGGGGAGAGAGTTCCGTGAAATGCTCTTCGAAGTGTCCGGCAATGATTAGGCTGGCAGTCACCATCTCGATGTCAGTGCATGAATAAATCTTTTTGTTAGCCATAATGTGTGATTTTGATAGGTGAGTAAAACAGTTGTTAATCTCTAAATGCTTTGTTGTAAGCATGATGATTATTCCTGTATTACGTGAATATCACTTAGCTTACTTTGCAAATATAGAAAATAAATTAATTGGCAAATACATCAAAAAGAATTTTATTGCAGAAAAATGTTTTTGTTTTGATTGATTCGGTTAATAATATCTTTCGAAAGGGTTGGAGATGTGCGGGGGAATTGGTAGGTTTGTGGCGGGATAAGTCGTCTAAAGCATTCTATATATGAAAACATGCAATTTGTCTGTAAAAGTAAAATCAACGATTATTATGGGAGTATCTGTTTTCATAATACTCTTTTCGTTATCGCTATATTTTAGTTACAATAGATACAATAGAAAATATGTTTGGTCTACATTAGAATATAATTTGCAATTACCCAATGATCCTTCTTTTGAGGCTATTGATAAAACATTCTATAAAGAGCCCTTTTTTGGAGATACAGCTATGCATAAGCAAACATGTAATATATACAAATCAGTGATAAATGAAAAGATGAGAAGTACGTATGCTTGTCAATTGAAAAATTATCATTGTAGTGCACTTCTGAAAAATGACACGTTAATTGTTGATATGTGTTTTAATACAGGATTTACAAGTGATGGTTTGAATATAACGATAGTGAAAAATAAATATTCAATATTACCATATCGAACTTCTGATAATATTATAGAAGGAGCGAAGAAATATTATCCGGAAATTAAATGTCAGAAACTGGTTTTAAATAAGCCAGACTATTTAAAAGAAGAAATTATATATGGGTCTTTTTATCTTCATACAAAAGATCGATATGGAATTGTCGAATATAGGTCTGGAGAATTTAAGTGTAAAATAGAAACATCTCCTATATCACGTAAGATTAATCACAAATAGATAGGGCCTAATAACGTAAGTTTAAGCCCCTCTTTCGCGCAAGTCTAATTAAAGGTATTCAGTGCCTAGCGCAAGTTTTAGCGCAGCGGGAACTTGTGCTGGAAACCAGCGCAGTCTGTGACTGAGAAGATAGTAGGATAAGATGCCTGAGAGGATATTCAGTTTGAAAACTGAATCTATTTTGTGTCCAAGTACCTGCTGCGCGAAGAATAGAACTAGGTGCTGAGTGCAGGATTTTAGGCTTGAAAGAATTGGGGAGGATAAGTACTTATTACTAGCTACTATTTGAAGACAAAGCAAACGCAACTGACAGACAAAAAATGATAACAAAATAAACAGAATGAACAAAATGCTTTTCAAAAAAATATATGCAACCATTATGACATTAGCTTTGGGCTCATTGTGTTTAGCAGTTTCATATAAGGTTCATAATGAAAACCAAGTTAACCTATCTGACTTAGCACACTTCACAGGGACTTTGACAAATTTCTATCTGACCGACAAGAGTTCAGTTGTAGGTGGAAAGGTTAGTATTAATAAAAAATTTGTGGCTCTCGAAATTGCCGGTCTTGACCAAAACATTAGAGTTTTTAGACCAAGCCAAAATTACAGCGACTTTTTTCAAACGGTAAAAAAAGGAGATGTCGTTTCAATTTACTTCCGAAAACACTCAGCGGATTATTTTAATTCAGACCTTTATCAAGTAGAAATAAACGGTGAGAATTATTTACAAATTGACGAAGTGAAGCATAATCATAGCAAAGCAAGTATTGCGACACTATTAGTAGGAATTTTTATATGCAGTATGTCTATTTATGTTTGGAGAAACGCTGGGAAATAAATGAAGAAATGAGTACCCCCACTGACGTGGCTTTAGCGAAAGCGTAATCCCTCTTTCGCGCAATTTTAATCAATGGTAGTCAGTGTTTCGCGAGTCTGAGCGCAGCGGGGTCTTGTGCTGGAAATGCAGTCTATGACTGAGAAGATCGTAGGATAAGATACCTGAGAGAAAATTCAGTTTGAAAACTGAAACAATTTGAGTCAGAGTCCCCTCACTGGCGCGGGTTTAGCGAAAGCGTAACCCGTGCCCAAAACTGAGACAGCTTGTAGCTGTCTTTTTCAATAAGCTTAATGAGCGTATATTTGTAGTACTGAATTCTTCGAATTCTAAAACAGCTACAAGCTGTTTAAATTTCCAGCACGAGAACGCTTCGCTAATCTCGCGCTAGGGGAAACAAAAAAACGTCTGATAGAAATATAATCTGTCAGACGTTTTTTTTGTTGGGTTGCAGTGATTATTTGTAAACAAATAGTCGCTCAGAAAGCGGGTTGAATTGTTTCTCCCCAGGTTGGAACGTAGGAGCCCCGAACGGCATTTGGGCCGTCAATTTCCAGTCAGCAGGTAATGACCATTCTTTTTTTACTTCCTCTTCGATCAGTTCATTGTAGTGCTGCAATGAAGCACCGAGTCCCTCCAATTCAAGTCCGCTCCAGATCACGAATTGTAACATCCCGTTAGATTGCTGAGACCAAATCGCAAAGTTATGCGCGTAAAGAGGGAATTTTTTTTGAAAAGTCTCAACCACGCTGCTGTTTTCAAAGTACAAAACAGTCCCATAACCGCTTTTAAAAGAATTGATCTTTTCCTCTGTCGGAGTAAACTTTTCAGGTGGAACAATTTTTCGCAATGCTTCCATCGTGATGTTCCACAATTTGTCGTGTTCGGACTTTAATAAAAGCACTACCCTTGCACTCTGTGAGTTAAACGCTGACGGAGTGTGTTTTACTGCATGAGCAACCACCTCTTCTATTTTCTCATCCGAAACTTTTATTTCTTTTCCTATTCCATAGAATGTGCGTCTGTCAGCTACAGCTGCATAAAAATCTTTTGCCATGATTTTATCTCCTTTTTATTTGTTACTTATTTATAGAACAAAGTTATGACCATAATTCTCTCAGGAATTACACAAAACGGTAATGGTGTGGTACATTCAGGAAAAGATATGTGTAAGGTTACTACAACGACCAGACATGAACCAGTGACTATGTGATTCTGTTAGATGTAATGTCTGATTGCTGCACATCCTTTAATGTGAACGGGTCGGAAACAGAGGTTACACTAATTAAATCATGGAATTATGGAACATAACAGTGTTGCACTTCACAGAGTGCTAAAAACAACTCCCGAAAAGATTTATCGTGCTTTTACAGATCCTCTTGCGCTCGCATCGTGGATACCTCCGTATGGTTTTTTATGTATAGTCCATAGTATGGATGTAAAGGTTGCCGGACAATTCAGGATGTCTTTTGTGAATTTTTCGACGGGAAACGGACACTCCTTTGGTGGTACTTATCAGGAATTGATTCAGAATGAATTTATAATGTACACGGATCAGTTTGATGATCCTAATTTGCCGGGAGAAATGGTAACATCCATCACGCTGAAAGAGGTGATCTGTGGTACAGAATTACATATCATTCAAACGAATATTCCGGCTGTCATTCCAGTTGAAATGTGCTATCTCGGATGGCAAGAGTCTCTGGAAAAACTGAAGAATCTGGTAGAACCGGATATCCCGGACGCTTGAATAGAGGAAGTATTATAGGGTGTAGAACAAAAAAGGTATGTAAGTAAGATTTCATACAAACAGCGAGGGGGCAAACACAAAGTTGCCCCCTCGCTGCATAAGAAAACCTTTGTGGTCCTCTGTGCAAAATCTCTGTTGTTCTCTGTGATACTAAAACAAGTCAGGACGTCTTCCGGTACCGCATAATCGCAAGCGAAAACATAATGGAAGCATACACCACCAACGCCGCAAACTCGCGGAAAACATCGGCCAAACCGGCGCCTTTGAGAATCACCCCCCGCATGATTTTGACAAAATAGTAGAGCGGATTGATGTAATCGAGCCGTTGCGCCCACAGCGGCATACTCTCCACCGGAGTGAAGAGCCCACTCATCAGGAGGAAGACCATCATAAAGAAATAGACCGAGAAGGTCGCCTGTTGCTGCGTCTCGCTGATGGTCGAGATAAAGAGTCCGGCCGACAATACCAGCACCAGATAGATAGAGGCGAGGAAAAAGAGCAGTGGCAGGCTTCCCCGGATGGGAATGCTAAAGACCAGTTTGGCCAACGTCAGACCAAAAGCAAGATCAAAGAGTCCAATGACCAGAAAGGGGAGCAATTTTCCCGCAATGAACTGCCATTTTTTGATCGGAGTAACGTTGATTTGCTCAATCGTTCCCAGTTCCTTCTCCCGCACCAGATTCATACTTCCCAGCAACATCCCCACAATGGTGATCAGGATCACGAGAATCCCCGGCGCCATGTAGAATTTGTAATTCAGCTCCGCATTGTACCAGAAGGAGGGGGTGACATTGATCGTCGTCGGTTGCATCTGGCTCACCACCGCCTCTTTTACCCGTATCTGATGGGCAAAATCGGTAATGATGTTGGAGAGGTAGGCCGAGCCCAACTGTGCCGCATTACCATTAATAGCATCTACGAGTATCTGCACATCGGCTCCTTCGTGCAGGGTAAGCTTCTTGTCGAAGTCTTTCGGGATTACTAATGCCAGATCAGTCTTGGTCGCTTGAATCAGAAGTTCGGCTTCTTTGGCTGAGGTGGGGAAATAATCCACATGAAAGAGTTTATTTCCCATCACCTGATGAATCAGTTGACGCGAAGCAGGAGAGTGGTCGTTATCTACCACTGATATATCCAACTGCTTGATCTCAAAGGTGGCGGCAAACACCAGTATCAGCATCTGCACCATCGGCATGGCAAAGATGATCGGCAGCATACTCTTGTTGCGGAATATCTGGGTAAATTCCTTTTGAAGGATGTAAAAGAGGATTTTCATGTTTATGATCATTTAAACCCCTAAATCCCCTGAAGGGGACTTTGCCGCAGTGGAAACATTGATTTTACTACGGCAAGAGGGTTGTTAAACACGTATTCAGTTAATATTTTGCACTTTATAAGTCCCCTTTAGGGGATTTAGGGGTGAACCTTATCCGGTTGCAGTTAGTGTTTTTCCCTCCTTCGGAGGGTCCTGATAGCATTCGGCAGGGGGAGGTCATAATCTCACCTTAAATTTCTTCATACTGATTACAATAAACAATACGGAAAAACCGATCATAATCAATGTATGTTTCCAAACCAACGTCAGGTCCGCCCCTTTGAGCATTACCATGCGTACCGTTTCCACAAACCAACGGGGAGGCATTGCCTGAGCGACTACCTGCAATGGAAGCGGCATGTTTTTTATCGGGAAGATAAACCCGGACAAAAGGATAGAGGGAAGCATTAATACAAATCCCGAAATCGCCATCGCCACCATCTGATTCGCTGCGATCGTTGAAATCATAATCCCCAGGCTCAATGCCAGGAAGATATACAGTAACACCTCAAACATCAATAACATCAGTTCACCCCGAATAGGAAGGCCAAAGAGGAATGTCCCCAACCCGACAATCACAATCGCATTCAGAATGGAAAGAATCATGTAAGGTGTGACCTTGCCCAGGATGATTTGAATCGGTTTTAACGGAGAGGCGAGGAGGATCTCCATCGTTCCCATCTCTTTTTCGCGGGCAATGGTGATGGCTGTCATCATAGCAGAAATCAGCATCAGGATCATTGCCATCAATCCCGGGATGAAGTTGAAGGCATCCTTCATGTTTTCATTATAGAGCATGCGGGTCTTGATGTCAATGTCCGGTTTGATCGACAGTTTTGCTGCCGTAGCCTGCATATTGCTGTTGATGATCGCCGTAGTATAATTGACTACCAGCTGTGCTGTGTTTGGCTCAGAAGCATCGGCAATCAATTGCACGGATACTTTACCCTGATGAGTCAGCTTTTGAGCAAACTTTGGCTCAAAGACGATGATCTCTTTGGCTTGACCGCTACGCAAAAGCTCTTCGTATTGGGCGGGATTATCCGTTACGGTAACCAGCTGAAACCAGGGAGAGGCTGCAATCTGGTTGGTAATCTTGCGCGATAGTTCATCTTTGGAAAAATCGGCCACCGCTACTTTTACGTCCCTTACCTCACTCGAAAGTGCATAACCGAAAAGCAACAGTTGCACAATGGGAATCCCGAAAAGGATAACCAAAGTCCGTCTATCGCGGAAAATATGGAGAAACTCCTTTTTGACAAAAGCGTAAAATCGTTTCATAGTTAAAAGGGAAGACCCCACCCCGGCCCTCCCCAAATGGGAGAGAGTAGGGAGTGCGGATATTAATTGGTTATTTTTTATGTCTCATCTCAGTAGAATAATGGAGTACCCTTAATCTCCCCTCTTTCGGAGGGGGCGAGGGAGGTCTTACCTCGCAATCTTCAGAAACACCTCATCCATGTTCTTTGCATTGTACTGCTTCTTCAGATTCTCCGGTGTGTCCAGCGCTACGATTTTTCCTTCGTTCATGATAGAAATCCGGTCGCAATACTCTGCTTCATCCATGTAGTGTGTGGTGACAAAAACGGTGATGCCCTTTTGTATCGCTTCATAGATCAGATTCCAGAATTGACGGCGGGTGACAGGGTCAACCCCTCCGGTGGGTTCATCGAGAAACACAATATGCGGATCATGCAGAATAGCAATGGAAAAAGCCAGCTTTTGTTTCCAGCCCAATGGCAGGTCTCCGATTTTGCGGTCGGCATAGGGTGTCAGACCAAGACGATCGAGCATTTCTGTTGTTTTTTTCTTCCGTTCAGAAGGTGGTATTCCATAAACTCCACCGTAGAATCGGATATTTTCATGAATGGTCAGGTCTTCATAGAGAGAAAACTTCTGGCTCATGTAGCCGATATTCTTTTTGATCTTTTCGGTCTCTTTATATATATCAAATCCGGCCACTTTCATTTCACCGGAAGTAGGAGTAGAGAGGCCGCAAAGGATACGGATAGCCGTGGTCTTTCCGGCACCATTGGCTCCCAGAAATCCGAAGATTTCTCCCCGGTGAACTTCAAAGTTGAGATTGTCATTGGCCACGAAATTGCCAAATTTTTTCACCATATTTTTGACTGAAATGACTGTATCTTGGGTCATAGTTGTTTTTGTTTCAGGAATAACGAGCTAATATTTCAAAGACCTGCGTCAGTAAGCCCCTCCTTCGGAAGGACCCGATAGTTATCGGGAGGGGAGGTCCCATTCATAAACAGTATGAAAACATCTTCAATGGATGCTTTCGTTGTATTGATTTCAAATCCAACTTCACCAGCATCCTTCAAAAAGTCCGAAATAGACGACTCTGAATAGAGCCCTTTGGGTGTGACCAGATGCAATTCCTGCCCGAAGCTATTTACAGAAATCATATTGGGCAAATTCTGGAGCTTTTTAGACGTTTCATACAGAACCGGAGATTTAATAGCCCAAATATCTTCATGAAAACCGGCAGCAATCTTTTCCGGAGTATCTACCGTAAAGATATGACCTTCCTGGATCAATGCAATCCGGTCGCAGAGTGACGCTTCGTCCATATAGGGGGTAGATACTAGAATTGTAATCCCCTGCTTCTTTAGCCTCATCAGCATTTCCCAGAACTCTTTACGGGAAACGGCATCTACTCCGGTGGTCGGTTCATCCAATATCAGTACTTTGGGTTTGTGAATCAATGCACAGGAGAGTGCCAGTTTTTGCTTCATTCCACCCGAAAGTTTCCCTGCCCGACGCTTTTTAAATGGCTCGATCTGGCAATAGATATCATTGATCAAATCGTAATTTTCTTCAATCGTAGTATCGAATACAGTCGCAAAGAACTCGAGATTCTCTTCTACACTCAAATCGAGATAAAGCGAGAAGCGCCCGGGCATATACCCTGTAATCTGGCGTACCTGTTTGTAGTCTTTGCATACGTCCAATCCGTCCAAACGAGCAATACCCCCATCCGGAAGCATGAGCGACATCAGAATGCGCATCAGCGTAGTTTTTCCGGCACCATCCGGCCCGATAAGCCCGAAGAGTTCTCCTTCATTGACTTGCAGGGTGATGTCCTTTAGTGCGACGGTTTCGCCGTAGGATTTATGTAAGTTATTAATGTGTATCATAAATAGGGAATGAGGGGATGATTGATTGAGGGAATGATGTTAAATATACTAACAGAACTGTCCCTTGAAAGTCTTTATGAGTGGCTAGAATTTTACCTCTCCCGGCATTCCAATCTTCAACGAACCATCATTTTGCACCCGTATTTTAACGGCATAGACCAGTTTGACACGTTCTTCACGGGTCTGGATGATTTTAGGAGTAAACTCAGCCTGAGAAGCAATCCATTCGATCTGTCCCGGCAGTTCCTTCATTTTATCATCTCCGGCATCAATATTAACCTTCACTTTTTGTCCGATTTTGACGGAGGCAAGTTGATTTTCGCTGATATATACCCGGAGAATCAGAGACTCCAAATCAGCCATTTTGCAGATTGCTTTTCCAGGAACCGAGAATTCCCCCATTTCGGCATATTTCTCCAGAATAGTTCCGTTGACAGGCGCCTTTATAAATGCGTTACGGATTTTGTCGTTTAACACGTTGATTTGAGCTTTTACAGCATCTGCCTGTTTGCGAATGGACTGAAGCTGTGACGCGGATGCATTTTTTTGTTTGTGTGCCAGAGCAATTTGTCCTTCAACATCATCTTTTTGTTTTGGGGTAGCAGCACCATCGGTCAACATTTTATTGATGCGTACCTGATCTTTGCCGAGATTGCTAATTTGCTGGTCAGAAACAGCCATTTGAGCTTGCACGTTGGCTAATTGTGCTTCGACCGATTGGGTTTGTGCCAGCAATTGTTGACGTTGGAGATTTAGATTCACTGTATCGGTGATGGCGATAATGTCACCAGCTTTGATATCGCTTCCTTCGTGGATACGAAGATCGACAATTTTGCCTCCATTCTCGGAAGATATGGTAATTTCATCTGTTTCAAAGTTTCCATAAGCGTCAGGAAGATCCTTTTTACCCGAACAAGCGGCTAATACCAACAGCGGAAGTATGAGTAGTTTTTTCATAATGAGTTGTTTTATAGGTTTTATTTTCTGTCTAAATATCTTTTGTCTTTTACTAAAATCGAATAAGTCAGTTTCCAAGAATTGTATTCAGATTGATTAATGCCTGTATTTTCTGAATCTTATGAATTTCGAGAGATATTTTGCTTTGCAGAGAAGCGTTAAGATCGCGGATATAGTCGGCCGATGTTAGCGTGCCGTTATCCAAAGCAGATGCCGAGCGTTTGGCAATTTGCTCTTTCAGGGCAACGATTTGCCGGTCGCTTTCAATCAGTCTAGTCATTTTTCCGACATTGTTACGCTCTTGAGTGGCAGATAGATTGATGCTTCGTTCAAAATTCTCCTGCTGAATATCAATCAGCCCTTTTTGCTTTTGAATGATAGCACGGTCATGTTTAGATTTCCGTCCGTCCCAGATATTCCAGGAAACACCCAGTCCTACCATATACCAATCGTCAAAACCGTCATTCAGCATATTCAATCCGGGCCGTCCGTAGCCGACTTGCCCAAAAGCGAACGCGTAAGGCTTTCGACTATCATCGAGCAGCTTTTTATTACTATCCAGTTTCTCTTTTTGCAGAGAGAATAGCTTTAACTCCGGACGTGTGATCTTTTTGTTATCGTCAGCAACTACAGGCATTGAATATTTACTTGTAGCCGAAATACTCTTGCCGGTGATAATACTTAGCAAATCAGCTGAGGTTTGTTGTCCGGCTTCGATTTCGGTCAATTGCTGGTCGGTCAGGAGTTGCTCAGACTTCAGGTTGTCTAAATCATTGAGTAGCTCCATGCCGTTTTTCACTGCCGAAGCGACCACTGCAATTCGTTCGTCCAGCATCTGCTTTTTTAGCTTCAGAATGTTTTTGTTTTCCTGAAGGGTCAGGGACTGGAAGAAAAGCAGATTTACCGTTTCCCTGATTTTATACAGGTCTGCTTCTTTTTGTTGTTGAGAAATCTTTCGGTCAACCTCTTCCATTGTCTTGCGACTTTTGGAGATGCCACCATCGTACAGCTTCTGTTTGATGTCGATATAGAGTTTATATTGATCTTTCGACAAATCCCTGAGGTTGAAGTTGGGATTTGAAGTCATAAGCTTGGTAACATCGGATTGGTAGGTAGCTCTGCCTGTAAGGTCTATTTGTGGTAGATTCCCGGATTCGATGCTTTTTTGCTTTAACGACGATATTTCGTCAATAACACCGGATTGTTTCAGCAGGGGATGGTTTTGCCTGGCCCAACTCTGGCAACTGTCCAGTGAGATTTCCTGAGCCTGCATTGTTGTTAATCCTAATGTTGCGGATAAAATGAATATTAGTCGCTTCATGTTGTCAACATTTTTAATATCATGGTTTTTACAAATTCTTTCCGGTCAGTCAGGAACTTTGAATATTCCGCCTCATCTCCATCAAAGTAAATCATTTGCAAGAGGTTACGGGCAGCATACGGAAATATCACCATTCCCAGAAGGCTGATAACCATTTGTCGGGGATCGTATTTGGATTGCTGATTTTCATCATTTGGTTTTCCAAAAACATTGACAAGGGTTTGTGGATTTAGTTTTTCGCTCATCATTACGTTTCGAAGCATTTGCGGATTCCGGTTGATTTCGCTGATGATAAATTGAGGAACAAACGGGTTGCTTTCGATCATCGTAATGTAGCGTTCGACAATAAACTCGGCTTTCTCGGTTAGTGGCAGTTCTGCATAAAGCGTTTTCTCGATCGAACGGAAGAATCCTTTGATTACTTCCTGAAAGACAGCTTCAAACAATTTCTCTTTACTCCTGAAATAATAATGGAGCAGCGCCTTGTTAATTCCGGCCTCATCGGCTATTTCCTGCATACGCGCCCCATCCATACCTTTGCGGTAGAACACCTGACGGGCTGCTTCCAGAATTTTTTCTTCTGTACTGATATCTTTGTTCATTTTGTATTTAACTAAATGGTTAAACTGTACGGCAAAGTAAATGTGTTTTTCTGATTTAACCAAATGGTTAAACGAAAATATTGACCAAATGGTTAAATTGGTTGGTAAGTGCGGATTTTCAATCGATAAAAATGAGAATCTTAGTCTTGATTTCTTTTGAATGATTAATTTTGAAGTAGTAATAATCCACTAAAATAGAACACAATGAATCCAATGGAAGTTTTTCAGAAAGAAGCGCCGGAAGTGGCGGAAGCGTTTAACGGGCTGATAGAGGCTTTAAAATCAACATCAGGGCTGGACGCCAGGACAAAACAACTCGTCTATATCGGGATAAAAGCAGCCATGGGCGATACTACAGCCGTATATTATCATGTGGCTATGGCAAAGCAATTGGGTGCTACCCGCGATGAAATCAAGGATACTATTCTGATTACTTTATCAGTTTGCGGACTGAAAGGTGTTGCAAGTTGTTTACCCGTTGCTCTTGAGGTTTATGATAAAGCGGAATAGGATTTCTTAAAACTGCCACACTGTTTCCTATAAGTGCTACCCTCTTCACCTGTTGGGAATGTAACTTTGTCAGATCATTTAAAAGTAAAGATTATGGCAAATTACATCTTACATAAGGCCAATTCCCGTGGGCATGCTAACCACGGATGGCTCGATACTTATCACACCTTCAGTTTTGCAGGGTATTATGATCCCGAACGAATCCATTTTGGTGCATTAAGGGTGATTAATGATGACTATATTGCACCGGGAATGGGGTTTGGAACGCACCCGCATGATAATATGGAGATCATTACCATTCCGTTGGAAGGTGATTTGGAACACAGGGACAGCATGGGGAATACCTCCGTTATTTACCATGGAGATGTACAGGTAATGAGTGCCGGAACGGGTATTCAACATAGCGAATACAATGCTAACCGTTCAGAAGGGTTGAAGTTGTTTCAGATTTGGGTATTTCCCAATAAAAAGAATGTGATTCCGCGTTACCAGCAAATTAGTCTCAATGTGGCGGATCGCCGGAATAAGCTCCAACAGATTCTTTCTCCGAATACGGAAGATGAAGGTGTGTGGATTCACCAGAATGCGTGGTTTCATTTGGGTGAGTTCGATAAAGACTTTGCTTTGGAATACCAGATAAAAGCAAAAGGAAATGGGGTTTATGCTCTTGTAGTTAAGGGGACCATCGAGATTGATGGAAAAGTGCTTGAAAGACGTGATGGGCTTGGAATTTACGATACAGCTCAGATTTCAATTAAAGCCCTTTCTCAGGATGCGGAAATTCTGCTGATGGAAGTTCCAATGAAGCTTTGATTACTCGAATCGGATAGACTGGGCCGGGCGGATTTTGGCGATCAAATAGGAGGGACCTACCAACATCAGCATGGATACAATCATAGCTCCGAGATTTAATAGTAGCAGTATTCCCCAGTTTAGTTCAATAGGTACTGAAGTCAGATAATAGACCTCAGGGTCGAGTTTGAGGAAGTGGAATTGTTGCTGAAGGATGCAAATGCCTAGGCCGATTACATTTCCCCAAATCATCCCTTTCCCAACCAGAAAAAAAGACACATAAAGGAAAATCTTGCGAATGCTCAGGTCATTGGCTCCCATTGCTTTCATGATGCCAATCATATTGGTCCGTTCCAGAATAATGATCAACAGCCCTGAAATCATTGTAAATCCGGCCACAGATATCATCAGGATCAGGATAATCCAGACGTTCATATCCAGCAAGTCGAGCCAGCTAAATACCTGTGGATTGATTTCCTTGATGGAGCGAACGTAAAGATTGTTGTGGTAAATGTCTTCGCGGTTAGTAAGTTTTTGACCTAGCTCATCGGCAATAGGAGCAAGTTGATTGTAGTCGTTAACCAATACTTCCAGACCTCCGGCTTGTTCCGGGTCCCAACCGTTTAGCTTTTGAATATGACGTAAGTCTGCAAGAATGAATGCTTTATCGTATTCGGTGAAGTTGGTTTGATAAATGCCTTTAACGTGAAATTTACGAACACGTACATTGTTTTCTACAAAATAAGTTAGGAAGCTATCTCCAACTTTCAGCCTGAGTTTATTAGCCAGTGTTTTGGAGATCATTATATCGTTTGAAGTTGCATCACTGTCAAATTTGAGAACCTCGCCTTCCACCAGGTTGGATTTGAAAAAGTTCCAGTCGTAGTCTTTTGAAATGCCTTTCAATACAACGCCCTGAAAATCATTTTCCAACTTGATAATACCCGGTTTGGTCGCGAATTCCTGCACATGCATTACTCCATTGGTGTGCTTTACATCATTCAACAATCGCTGACTTACGTTAATGGGTTGCATTTCGTAAGAGTTATTGCTGTCCAGATGGGTGATCTGCACGTGAGAGCCAAATCCGATTACCTTGTTGCGAATCTCTTGTTTGAATCCGATTACAATAGCGACTGATAATATCATTACCATAAGTCCCAATGCCACACCGATGGTAGCTATACGAACAGCAGGGGGAGAAACCCGCTTCTCCCCCTCAGTGCCGAAATGTATCTTTTTCGCTATAAAATATTCCAGATTCATAGTTTAATTCAAAAAGAAACCAACTATCAGATTGTTTTACCCGGATAAGCTTCCAGTGCTTTTTGCAAAACTATCAGTGCATTTGCCAGATCTTCTTTTTTCAGGACGTAAGCAATACGTACTTCATTACGGCCAATGCCGGGCGTGGTATAGAATCCCGAAGCCGGAGCCATAAAGACAGTCTGACCTTCGTACTCGAAATGTTCCAGGCACCAAGCACAGAACTTATCGGCATCATCTACCGGAAGTTTTGCTACGGTGTAAAAAGCACCCATCGGAATAGGCGAGTAGCAGCCCGGAATGCGGTTTAGCCCATCAATCAGGAACTTACGGCGCTCAACGTATTCGTTGTAGGTATTCAGTAAATAATCATCCGGAGCATCCAGTGAAGCTTCAGCACAGATCTGTCCGATCAACGGAGGACTCAGACGAGCCTGGCAGAATTTCATGACACTGTCGCGAACTGTTTTATTTTTGCTGATTAAAGCACCGATACGGATGCCGCATTCGCTGTAACGTTTTGAGACAGAGTCAATCAGTACAACATTATCTTCGATGCCTTCGAGGTGGAAAGCCGAGATATATGGTGCACCGGTATAGCAAAATTCACGGTAAACTTCATCCGAGAAAAGGAACAGATCGTATTTTTTGACCAAATCACGGATCTGGTTCATCTCTTTCTGAGTGTAGAGATAGCCGGTCGGGTTATTGGGGTTACAGATCAGAATACCTTTGGTGCGTTCTGTTATCAGTTCCTCGAATTTATCGACGTGAGGAAGTGAGAAGCCTTCTTCGATGGTTGTTGGGATAGTCTTGATGATCGCACCGGCTGAAATAGCAAAGGCCATATAGTTGGCATAAGCAGGCTCAGGGACGATGATCTCGTCACCCGGATCAAGGCACGCCAAAAATGCAAATAATACCGCTTCGGAACCTCCGGTAGTAATGATAATCTCCTCCGCGCTCACATTGATGTTGAATTTCGCGTAGTATCCTACCAGTTTCTGACGTAATGAGGCAATACCTTCACTGGGACTGTACTCCAATATCTTACGGTCAATGTTACGAATGGCCTGGATACCCACTTCTGGAGTAGGAAGGTCAGGCTGACCGATGTTCAGGTGATACACCTTCACACCTCTTTCTTTGGCTTGATTAGCCAACGGTACTAATTTACGAATAGGCGAAGCGGGCATTTTCACCCCGCGGTCTGATATTCCGGGCATCTTTTAATAATTTATTTAGCCGTCATCTCATCCGGTTCTTCTTGTATGAATGCTTGAAAAAAGCATTTACAGTGCTGAACCGAAACTTAAATTCCACTATTGGTAGTTTGTGTTTTCTTTGAGCCTGCAAATTTATTATCAAAATGGGGTTTTAACAAATAAATCCCGAACAATCGCTGCCAAGCGGCTCAATTTTATTCATAAGTCAAATCAGAGCGAAGATTTGACTTGGTCGAGTTGTTGTTTTAGCTGTTGGGATGCGAGGGCGATATCAGCAGCAGAACAGATAGCGCTTACCAGTGCAACCCCTTCCGAACCCGCATGAATAACCCGATCAAGATTGGTTTGATTAATTCCTCCAATGCCCACAATCCGGTGCGGGCATATTTCCCGGATTCGCTGGATGCCTTTCAGTCCCAGTGGCGGTGCTGTATCGGTTTTAGTGGGAGTGGAGAATACAGGGCTAATGCCAATGTAATCAATATCCCAGTCAGCACACTCTATGGCCTGAGCTTCATTTTCAATCGAAAGTCCGATTATCGCTTCTTTTCCCATCAGTTTGCGAACCAAATGACAACTCATGTCACTCTGCCCTACATGTACTCCATCGGCTTCGGCAGCCAATGCTATATCTACGCGGTCATTGATAATCAGAGGGATATTTTTCGGTGCGGTGATTTTCTTGATAGCAACAGCTAATTCGATAAATTCCTTGGTCGTACAATCTTTTTCCCTTAACTGAACCATCGTTACACCACCTGCCACGGCTTTTTCCACTACCTCCGGCAGCGACCGACCGAGTGATAATGAACGGTCCGTAACGAGATATAGGGATAGGTCAAATGCTTTTTTCATTATTTAGCTCAATATTATCCTGTTCATGAAAATGGCGATTGTCTTGACAATCGCCATGATATTCAGTTTGTTATTTTCTAAAAGGCGGCTTGACAACCACAGCTTTCAGATCTCGGTTTCTGATTCGGATAAAGATTTTCGTTCCTGTTTTTGAAAATTCCGTCTTTATATAGCCTAATCCAATACCCTCTTTGGTGGTTGGTGACATGGTGCCGGATGTGACTTTACCAATAATTTCACCCTTTTCGTTTACGATTTCGTAATCGTGACGGGGAATTCCTTTATCGACCATGCGGAATCCACATAGCTTACGGGAGACCCCCTCGTTTTTATGATTCTCAAAAATCGCTCTGGATGAAAAGCTTCTTCCTTCGGTGAACTTTGTAATCCAGCCAAGACCTGCTTCAATGGTTGAAGTAGTATCGTCTATGTCGTTGCCATACAGGCAGAAACCCATTTCCAGACGAAGGGTGTCGCGAGCACCCAGTCCAGCCGGCTTGATACCGAATTCAGCCCCGGATTCAAACAAAGCGTTCCAGATTTGCTCTGCATATTCCGGATAAAAAAACAGCTCGAAACCTCCGGCGCCGGTATATCCGGTATTTGAAATAATGACTTCTTTTACGCCCGCAACTTCACCAACAGCAAAATGATAGTATGGAATTTCGCTCAATTTCACTTGAGTCAGTTTTTGGATAACGTCAATGGCTTTGGGTCCCTGTACCGCTAATAGGACAGTTCTTTCTGAAGCATTTTCTATAGTGGCTTCGGCCTGATTGTGTGTGATACACCAGTTCCAGTCCTTTTCGATGTTGGCAGCATTGACTACAATCATATATTTCTCCGGCTCCATGTGATAAACCAGGATGTCGTCTACAATTCCTCCCTTTTCATTAGGAAAGCAAGAGTACTGAGCCTGACCGATACTAAGTAATGCCGGGTCGTTGGAGGTTATGCTTTGCAGAAATGACAGAGCATTCGGGCCTTTTACCCAAAATTCACCCATATGTGACACATCGAAAACTCCGACGTTATTGACCACGTTCATATGTTCGTCGATAATGCCACTGTATTCTATAGGCATGTTATATCCGGCAAATTCGAGCATTTTGGCTCCCAACGCCTCGTGAATGCTGGTAAATGGTGTTGTTTTCATGGTGATATAAGGTGTTTTAAAGTTCTTTCTCAGCAACCAGTTCCGCGATTTTGACAATGACCTGCATCGCTTTTTCCATTGATTGAACCGGTACATATTCATAGCGGCCGTGGAAATTATGCCCTCCCGCGAAGATATTCGGGCAGGGGAGTCCCTTGTACGAAAGCTGTGAGCCGTCGGTTCCTCCCCGGATCGGTTTAACCAGAGGTTTCACGCCAACCTGTATCATTGCTTCATGGGCAATATCTACAATCTGCATCACCGGTTCGATTTTTTCCCGCATGTTATAATATTGGTCTTTCAGTTCCAGCGTTGCACAATTGGGAAATTCCGTATTTGTTTTTCTGACCAGATGTTCAAATTCCTTTTTCCGGCGTTCAAACCGGTCTTTATCGTGGTCGCGGATAATATAGGTGATAGTGGTTTCTTCTACCGTTCCTTCAAAGTTTATAAGGTGGTAGAAACCTTCGTATCCTTCGGTATGTTCCGGTGTTTCCCAACGGGGAAGCATGGTGATGAATTCATTTGCAATCCGGATGGAATTGAGCATTTTGCGCTTTGCATATCCCGGATGAACGTTACGCCCCTTGAAGGTTATTTTAGCCTGAGCTGCGTTGAAATTTTCAAATTCCAGTTCGCCAATTGCTCCGCCATCCATCGTATAGGCCCAATCAGCCCCAAATCTTTCCACATCAAACTTGTGCGCACCCTGTCCGATTTCCTCATCTGGCGTGAATCCAATGCGGATTTTTCCATGTTTAATTTCTGGATGGGCGATAAGGTATTTCATGGCCGATACTATTTCGGCTACACCGGCTTTATCGTCTGCACCTAACAGGGTTTTGCCATTTGTTACAACTATATCTTGTCCGAGGTAGTCGTTTAATTCAGGAAAATCATTAGGTGATAGAATTGTACCATCCTCTTCATTTAATACGATATCATTTCCTTCGTATTTAACTACCCGTGGTGTAACGTGCTTTCCAGTCATATCCGGGCTAGTATCCAGATGGGATATAAATCCGATTACTGGAACATTTTTATCCGTATTGGACGGTAAAGTAGCCATTAGGTAACCATTATCATCCAGAAGAACATCGCGCATGCCCATTGCAATTAGCTCTTGTTCGAGATGTTGGACAAATATAAGTTGTCCGGGAGTGCTGGGTGTCAGATGTGTCGTGTCATTTGAGCGGGTGTCAAATTTGACGTATTGTAAAAAGCGATCTATTAATTCCATACTACGTTGTGTATTCTTCAATTATTTGATTTTATGTAGCCAATTGTCAACCTGTTTGGCATCATACCCCAATTGCTTCGCTTTGAGGAGATCTTTTCTGGCATCAATACGATCATAGAGACCCCAATTGATTTTTCCACGAAGAAAATAAGCGGCAGGATTGTTATTATCCTGATCAATGGATTTGGTAATATCAGAGAGTGCTTTATCATATTTTTTTGTGAAATAATATAGTTCTGCACGGTTCAGATATAATTCCGGGTCTTTTATATTTCCTTTAACCAGGGAGTTATATAGCTTTTCTGCTTCCTGGAAATTACCCTGAAGCTTGCATATCAGAGCGATTCCTTTTTTGCCTTCACGATTGTTGGGGTCTATTTCCAGAATGCGTGCAAAATCTTTTTTGGCTGAAACAGTATCTGCTTTTTCCATGTAAATCTTGCCTCGCATTTGCAGAGCATCCACCTCTTTATTGTCCAGTTCGATTGCAAGGGAGTAATCATTTAATGCACTTTGCAGACTGTCCATTTCCAGAAAGAGAGCAGCGCGATTCATATAAATAGCAACAGAGTTAGGCGCAAACAATAACCCATCAGAGTAGGACGCGAGTGCATCCAGACGGTGTCCCATCATGCGTTGGACTGTTCCCAGATTCGAGAGTATTAATGAGTTCTGCGGATTGGCGGGTTCTTTCCGCAATGCGCTCTTTAGACACATTTCTGCTTTAACTGTGTCTTTATCTGCTAATGCTTTAAACGATTGTTCCACCCATTCATTATAGGTTTGGGCGAAGCCACTAACAAGACTTCCGCCGATGAAGAATAGCGATAATGCGTATCTTTTCATTCTGATTTTGATTTGAGCCCTAAATTAATTTATCCGCACCAAAGAGAGGTATTATTACATTGAAAAAATAATCGAGAAACGATAAATAGTACTAGTTGAAGGTATATTTCCTTCGAAAAGGGCATAAAAAAAGCCTGTAGCAAAGGGCGACAGGCTTTCCTCATATTTGATGTTATTGTTTTTTTACCGGTATTTTGTCGATGCGGCACTGGTGGCGACCGCCTTCAAAATCGGTATTCAGGAAAGTGTCCACGATGAACATTCCCTCTTCTTTAGAGATGAAACGGCCAGGCATTACCAATACGTTTGCATCATTATGCAGGCGTACCAAACGGGCAATTTCTACGCTCCAGCAAAGTCCGGCGCGAATTTCCTGATGTTTGTTTAGCGCGATGTTGATGCCATTACCACTTCCGCAGATAGCGATGCCCGGATATACTTCGCCACGTTCAACCGCTTCAGCCAAAGGGTGTGCGTAATCGGAATAGTCAACGCTGTCTGTCGAGTTTGTTCCAAAGTCAACAACTTCGATTTTTTTTTGTTTGAAAACTTCCAACAGATATTGTTTTAATTCATACCCGGCATGGTCGCATGCAATGCCAATGGGTTTTCCTGATTTTAAAATGCTCATATTATTCTAATGTAGTTTTTACTTCTTATTCTGGTTTTTACGATTCAAAATTAGGTAAATAAAACAGAATAGAGAAGTAAAAGCACTTTTAAATGATGGTTTGAAATTAGAAATTTGGAGGAGTTGAATGTAAATAATATGTGCAATTGTCTAATCTATTGACAATTGCTTTTCGTTTAAGAATATCTTGAAATCAAGAGGAGCGACTTTACGAAGCATTGCCGCTACACCGCAATATTTTTCCTGCGACATCTTAACCGACTTTATTACTTTATCCTGATTAAGAGTTTCCCCTTTGAGATGGTATTCGATAGTGAATCTGGTATATACTTTAGGGTGTTCTTCAGTCATATCGGCTTCGACTGTCATGTCAAACTCTTCCAGCTTTTCCCGCATTTTAGCGAGTAAGGAGACTACGTCCATGCCTGAACAACCGGCTAATGCTGTAAGCATTAACGGCTTTGGGTCAGGGCCTTTGCCTTTCCCCCCGTGTTCCGGAGTTGCATCAATTGTTAGTTTGTTGTCGCCGATTGTAGCTTCAAAGCTCATTCCGTCCTGCCACTTCATTGTAATTTTCGCTGCCATATTTATTTGCTGTTCATGTTTATGTAATGTTATTATGACGAAATGCCTCAAAACAGAGTTAAGAGGCATTTCGGGTAATATGCTTACGAATAAACGTTTCAGCAAATAGAATGTTCAGATGAAAAAAGCCTGATTACCAAGCAAAGATAGGATATTCCACCATAGTCTTGTTTACTTTTTCGCAAACAGCTTTGGCAACCGCATCATCGTTAGGGTTTGAAAGCACAGTGTCCATCATCTCTACGATTTCGAGCATCAAATCTTCTTTAGCACCACGAGTCGAAATAGCAGGGGTACCAACGCGGATACCAGAAGTTAAGAAAGGAGAACGACTATCGTAAGGAACCATGTTTTTGTTTACGGTGATGTCTGCTTTTACCAATGCATTTTCAGCCATTTTACCAGTCAATTCCGGGAATTTGGTACGAAGGTCAATCAGCATACAGTGGTTTTCAGTACCGTCTGAAACAATTTTGTAACCTTTATCCATAAATGCCTGAGCCATAACAGCGGCATTCTTTTTTACCTGTTTTTGGTAAGTTGTAAATTCAGGAGCCAAAGCCTCACTGAATGCTACAGCTTTAGCTGCAATTACGTGTTCCAACGGACCACCTTGTGCACCCGGGAATACTGCAGAATCTAACAAGGCCGACATCTTTTTGATTTCACCTTTAGGTGTTTTTTTACCCCAAGGGTTATCAAAATCCTGACCTAACAAGATTACACCACCGCGAGGGCCACGTAATGTTTTGTGTGTTGTAGACGTTACGATATGTGCATGTTGAAGCGGGCTTTTCAATTCTTTAGCAGCAATCATACCGGCAGGGTGAGCCATGTCCACCCAAAGGATAGCGCCGATTTTGTCAGCAATCTGACGCATGCGGGCGTAGTCCCAATCGCGAGAGTAAGCAGAAGCACCACCAATGATCATTTTCGGGCGTTCGCGCAATGCAACCTCTTCCATTTGATCGTAATCTACCATGCCATTATCCTCACGCACATTGTACTCAAGAGCGTGGTACATCAAGCCTGAGAAGTTTACAGGAGAACCGTGAGTTAAGTGACCACCGTGAGACAAGTTAAGACCTAAAAACTTATCTCCGGCATTCATTACAGCGTAGAATACCGCTAAGTTAGCCTGAGCGCCAGAGTGAGGCTGAACGTTTGCCCATTCAGCACCGAAAAGCTCTTTCAGGCGATCAATAGCGATTTGTTCGCTTTGGTCAACTACTTCGCAACCGCCATAATAGCGTTTGCCGGGATAACCTTCAGCATATTTGTTAGTCAGGCATGAGCCCATAGCTTGCATTACCTGATCACTTACAAAGTTTTCAGAAGCGATCAACTCAATACCTTTCAACTGGCGTTGGTGTTCCTTCTCAATGATGTCAAAAATAACGTTGTCTCGTTTCATTGTATTGTTGCTTTAGTTTTATACAAAGAAAATAATGGCCAAAGTATGGCTGGATTTGATTTTTAAGGCGCAAAGATAAGACTTTATGTCCATAATGCAGAGAGAAAGCAATGGAAAATTGACCAGTGAAACAATTAAGGGGAATAATCCTTTAGTATGGCTTGGAGTTGTTGGGCAAAGTGTTTTGCAATTCGTGTGAAAAGCGGATGGGAAAGAAATAGAACGAGTTTCTGTATTTAATGTAAGCCTTCGGTAAACCGCATCTTGTACTCCTATGTTTTGGTCCATAACTTTGCAAAAACAAAAAGGGTGGATAAGAAAGAAGACTTGATGTGCTTCACCCCAATTACTGGATACCTCTGAAATGAAAATTCCGCAGTTTGATTATTGCGGGATTTTTTTGTGGTGTACATAGCCGAAGGTTTACGAAAAAATATGACAACAGGATTTCCTAAATACAAAAATAGAGTGGAAGCATCGCCCCACTCTATTTTTGGTTAAGACTAATTGTCCTTTCTTTTTACCGAAAAAATCATTCAGAAAATTGTTGGAGCATTTTAAATATCAATTGTCAGAATAGCATGGGACAGGTTCTCATTCTCTTTAATCTCAATTATTTCCTCATCTTTTCTTAGTGTAAAGAAACTCAACCTGTCACTAATATAATGTTGTTCGTCTTCATCGAATACATTATTATGCTTGGCCCATTTTTCTGCAAGTTCAGGTGGTTGAAACGAGTACCAAAATCTAATACCAGAGATTTTTTCATTTTCAAACTTCTCAGCCAGTGATAAAAGAGTCTTTATTCCTAATGAAAATGCATTTTTATTGTCTTCAGGCTCAATATACCAGTCAACATGAAAATGATTCTCAGAATCCTCTATAATTGATTTAGTTTCCCACGTTTCTTTGGGCTTATGTAACCTACCAAACTTTTTTAGTTGTATTCCAAGTGTTGAAATAATTATTTTGTCACGAAGCATTTCCTGAATTTCCGCTGGAAAGTCTACTGAAAATGAGAAGTCTTCTGATAAATTGTATTCGGACAGAAGTTGCTTAAATGTTTCGTTGTATTTTATTTTCATCGATTACTGTTCTCGCTATCAATAAAATACCAGACACACCGGTGCTCCAACCTTTATCTGCTGGCCGGTAGGGAAGAGCTGTCCGGTGATGGCGTTTCGTTTGAAGATGACAATGTTATCCGTCTTCTGGTTACCAACCAGCACATATTTCCCATCGGGAGAGATGGTGAAGTTGCGGGGGCCGTCTCCACCGGTAGATACCTGGTTTTTGTAAGTTAAGGTTCCGTTTTTGCCGACGGAGAAGCAGCTGATGTCATTGGCCGTGCCGCGATTGGTGGCGTAGAGGAACTTTCCGTCAGGGGAAAGGTGAATGTCGGCAGCTCCGGTCTCGATATTGCTTTTTTTGACTACAGAAGTTTCCTGAAGCAGCTTCAGTTTTCCCTCATTCATCTGCATGACAGATAGCGTGCCATCCAGTTCCTGGATCAGATAGACGCGTTTTCCATCCTTGCTGAAAGTGACGTGGCGAGGCCCGCTGCCTGCTTTTACCTTGAGGGAATCATTGAGAATCAGTGTGCGGGATGTCCCGTTTATGTTGTATTTATAGATAGTTATTTTATCCGTTCCGAGGTCATTAACGGCGAGGTATTTTCCGTCGGGAGAAAAGATTGTCTGGTGTACATGTGGAGTAGACTGGCGGTCTTTGTTTACGCTGCTGCCGGTATGTTGGATCACTTGCTGTGCATCAGTCAGCGAACCGTTGGCTTTACGGCCGAAGACGCAGAGGCTGCCGCTGTTGTAGTTGGCTGTGATTACGTGATGGTCGGTAACAGTGATATAGCAGGGGCCTTCTCCGCGAGCATCGACCTTATTGATAAAGGTGATGGTGCCGTTCTTTTCGTCGAATGAGAATGCGCTGATGGTGGCGTTTGTCTGGTTTTGATTCACCGAGTAAAGGTATTTGTGGTCTTTGGTCAAGGCCACGAAACTCGGATTTTCGACTCCCTTTGCAACAAACTTTTGTGTACAGGTTTTGCTCTCCGGAGCCAGATCATACAGATAGATTCCTTCGCTTTTGCCGGGATTGGTATAGGTGCCGACCAACAGTCGATAGTGTTTGTTCTGGGCCTGCACAGCCAGCAGCGAAACGCATAAAAGAAGGGTTAAGCCAATTTTTCTCATAGTCGTGTTTTGTAGTTTGTAGATTTTAGTGCCCAAAGATACCTTATTTCACGGGACTATCGGAGAAAAGAATGTCTGGAATATGTAGAAGAGGCTTTAACAGTAAGTCGGGGAATCGCTATGTTTTCGCTTTGTAAATGCCTATAAAAACGTCAGTACGGATCACTGATCACGTCCTGACGTTTTTATAAGATTATTCTCCATAGCAACGTGGAAGTTGTCGTAATACGATTGTAGTGTTTATTCTTGAATACAATGCTTTGTAATAAAATAATTTAGCGAAGAATTTAGGCTTTGCGCTTGTTTTATCGAGTACTCTTTCAAAACTTCAACCATAAAATCATTAGTCGAGTTAAAGTTTTTGGGTATCAATCTGACGAACTCTTCTTTTGTTATACTCTGAGTATCAGTAAATGGTTTTATTTTGAACTTTTGCAGATGATCAGATGTGATACCAGCAAGATACCAACTCTCTATCTCTTCTTTTACAATAACCATTTTATCATTATCAATCACGTTGCCAAATATTCCTTGTTCTTTTTCCTTTCGTTTAGTGATACAGGTAGAATTACCTCTTGCGTCCATGTCGCATAGAAAAAGGTAATCCGATGATTGTTGTTTGTTGAATGTTTTGATATAGTTTTGAACTACAACCTTTGGTAATTTAGCATACTTGATAACTTTAATATCATTATATTGATCCTTTAATATGGGTTTAATTACCTGATTTATGTAGCGTTCATCATCTGGTCCTTCTACAAAAATGTATAATTGACGATACTCCATGACTTAAGCATCTAAAAGGTTTTGGATAAATAACTGATCTATTCCCAATTCATTTTCCAGAAAGGCTTTTACCATTTCTTTCTCAGCTGGTTTACTTATGTTTGCAAATCCATCTTCTTTTCTTAAAATCAAGATTAAATCTTCAAGGCGAGTATGTTTTAATATCTCTGGATTATGAGTGGTGATAATTACCTGTTTCTTTTTCGATGCCTGATAAAATAATTGTATCAGTTTAGCGATAAGAGCCGGATGAATCCCGTGCTCTGGTTCTTCAAAAATGGCTAGATTCTTATTCTCAAAAAATAAAGCTATAACAATAGCTGTAATTGAAATTGTACCATCTGATAACAATGAACTTGGAATCTCTGAATTCGAATTATATGTCTCTTGAACTTTTAATAGCAAGGACTTATCATAAAATCGTTCGACATTTAATCCTTTAATAAAAGGCAATATATCTCTTAATAGATTTGCTAGCTGTCTATATTTCTCTTGATTTGATAATATGTTTTTAATTATGAAAGTCAAATTCTCACCATTGTTAGCCAAATCTGTCTTTCCAATTATAGGAGCACTGTTTTTTGCTTTTTTTAGGTCAAAGTCATAAATTGAGAAATTGAATAAATCACTTTCAATTAAGAAAGAATACTCTTCAAGTAAAGTTCTTTTCTTATTTTTCTCATATGGGTTTGGATTATCAGTTAGAAACTCTATTGGAACTCTGATTGGGCTTATCTTTTCTTTTTTTATAATTATCGTTTTCTCTTTCGATGTAATCGTAATGTCTTTATCTAAGGAGCTTTCAAAAGTTATTTTTCCTTGTTTTGACAATAGTTCAAATTCAAATTCATATTCGTCCAAAACAGGAGTTTCCGAAATTAAATCAAGGAGTTCGGTTTTATACCTAAAGCTCTCTTGTTGTATTTCATACGATCCTGAATCGCTCAATATAATTTCAAGTGAATAGATTATATTGTTAATATTTAGGTATAGAGTATTTTTATAAGATGACTCAATAGAGATACCTTCATCTGTTTGAAAATGAATTTCTATAACTGTTGACCGTTTTTCTTTTAACTGTATGTTTTGAAGATATTCAATACCGCCATGTAAAGAAAACGCATTCTCAATGCCGAAATCTTTGATGTCTTTGATAAACTGAAGTGCTTCAATAAAGTTTGTTTTACCCGAAGCATTGGCTCCGACAATTACATTCATATCTGACAAATCAACTTCCACATCTTCGAAATTCTTAAAGTTGGAGAGATGTATTTTGTTAATTAACATGATACCAAAAGATTTTGAGTGGTTTCGTTTTTACAAAGATAAATATTAATCTGGCACAGATATAATGTGTATGTGTTTCAATGGTCGAAAATAAAAAATGAGAATATTTCTTTCGGAGCATTCTCTTTATTCTTAGGAACAAAGAATTGTAGAAATTTTTATCGTGTGTATGTATCCCATTGATAGACAAAAAGGAGCCCTTGGCTCCTTTTTGTTGAATGTTTTTAGTTATTCCCTCCCGTGGTAGCACCTCCGGCTGCACTACTGCTACCTTCCGCATTAATCCGCTTCAGCAATTGATCGAGGGTGTAGTCTTTCAACTTCACATCGTCCACGCCGCGATAGAGCAGTTTGCCGGTTTTGAGGACAGTGGCAACCATTTCCCAAAGGTCGTTAAACTCTTTAATGTTATCGTTGGTGGTTTGGCTGCGTTCGCTCAGCTTGCTGTTCTGGTCTTTATTTAGCGTGGCAATCTCGTCGATGAGAGTGGTGAGTGTGGTGACGAAATCGGCCTTCATGCCTTTGGCCAGAAGCGCTGCCTGATTGCGTGTGAGGATGGTGACCAGATTATGTCCCTTCATGATTACCCCCTCCGTGTCACCCACGTTAATGCATGTGCGGATGGCTTTGAGGCCGAAGTCTTCCACCGCAATGTCCAGGCTTCCTTTGGCCAGGTCGAGGTAACCCTCTGTCTTGTTCAGACTAAGGCGAAGGCTCTGTACCTTATCGCTCATTTGCTGGGTAACCTGTTTGATCTGGCTGGTGATGGCGCCTGATTTGATCATCTCGTAGCAGGTTTTACTTCTCGAATCCAATTCGGCGGCATAACTTTCGCTAAACAGAGACGAATAATCCGAGAAGGCAGACATGTCTCGGCGCAGGCTGGTAGCTGCAAATCCGGCAATGACCGGTACCTCTTCGTGTTTGCATTTGAAATTTTTTGACTCCATGATTACTTTGTTTTTTTATGTTATAACTAAGGAAAACAGTTGTCTTACCAGGTGATGTTACGGTTTAAACCGGCATCGTTATATTCCATTCTGCGACGTTACAGCCTTGTCCCGCACAGTTATATCGTATTCTGCGTCGTTACAGCCCATTCTGCGAAGGTTATTTTAGCGGATAGGGCCGTTACAGCGCATTCTGCACCGTTATATCTTATTCTGCGTTGTTACAGACTTACCCCGCATCGTTATATTCGAAGTCAGTACCGTTATAGGTCAATCCGGCCTCGTTATATCGCGATCTGCATCGTTACAGGACTGCCCACTATCGTTACGCGTCTCCCAGGTATTGTTGCAGGCAGGGTTAGTGTCGGTATTGGGCGATCAGGAAGCGTTATCCGGTGATCTTATACCGTAGTTTGTGCTTTTACCCTGTTTTCAGCCGTATTATTAGCTGATATTTAGGAAAAAAGTGATTGGATATTGAGAATTATGACTCAGTCCGGTTGTAAAATTATAAAAACAGTTCTATCCGCCAAATAATAACGAAAAAATATTTTTACAAACTGTCGGCCGGGATATGTGAATAAGGGTTGGGAAAGTGCACTATTCCGGACGGGAAGGCCGATGTAAAGCCTCTTTTCAGGAAAATGAATGTCCGGCCATTAGCTGGGTGAGTAAATAAAAAATGCAGCGGCTTCCAGAGAAACCACTGCATTAACAAACAACGCAATCAAAACAATATCTTACAACTTTATAGTCCAGGTTTTGGTGCCGTCCGTTGCGGTCGCTACGTTGTCGCAGGTGCCGTTGCCGTAATCGACCGTGATGGTTTTATTGTTACGGGTGATCACCTCGATGCCTTTGACGATGTGTCCGCAAGCCATCCGGTAGATCAGCGGAGTCGCTTTGTCAACGGTTTTGGTCACGACATTGCCTTTCACGCTGGTGAACTTTTTGCTTCCCCACGTTGCGGTCCATTTTACACGGGTAGTATCAATCAGGCCGTAATGATAAACGCGGTACAGGTCAGAAATGTGAGTTGCGGTACCTCGTGTCGGGAAGGTAACGGTGATGCTATCCTTGATGGTACAGGTGCGGACAACTGAAGAAGAGTCCATCTTAAACGTTTTGGTGATACTACCCCCGATAAGCAGGCTGTCCACCTTGTAATTTTCAAAAATAACTCTTCTCGCCAGTTTGATGTCGGCAAAGTTTTTGGTGGTAATGATGATTTTACCTGAGCGAACTTTACCGTCTTTGCAGGTCACACCGGTAGTACCGAAATTGATGACCAGGCGTTTGGTGGTCGTAGTTGAATCTTTGGTAATTGAGAATTTTCCGGTAATCAGGTAACTCAGCGAGTCTGTTGCAATGGCCGATTTTAATGTGCCGGCAGAATAGACCGAAAGGGATTCGTCGCTGATGGCGTCCACTTCCGTTGCCACGTGGTCGGTGGTATTCGCATCGGCGACTATGGTTTGGTTGGTTTCTGCTGCGGCTGCTGTCGCTGCAGGATCTTCCGATTTATTACAGGAGGTTGCAAAAACGGCAAGCACACCCGCTACAATAAGATAACTAAGCTTTTTCATTTGACTTTTGATTTGAGGGTTTGTAATTGATCTTGAGAAATGTCTCTGAGGGTTTGATGCACAAATATAGCCGAAGTTAAATGCGGACAGAGATTTTTTTTGCCGGAAAATATTTTCCCGATTTTTGCCTTCGCATTTAACCTTTTCGCCTAACTTGCATCTAACCGATAAAGTGAGTCCTGAAATCAATAACAATGCAACCGTTGTTATTCATTCGAATCATTAAGAACATTGAGCCAATGACTACTATATCAGATGACGAAATTCTGACATTAATCCGGGGAAAGGGCACGGCCAATCAGGGATTTGCTTTGTTGATGCGAAAATACCGGGAGCCGGTGTACTGGCACGTGCGGCGCCTCGTGGTCTCGCACGAAGATGCGGAGGATGTATTGCAGGAAACCTTTATTAATATCTTTCGCTTCTTCGAAAGCTACAAAGGCGACAGCAAACTCTACACCTGGATCTATAAAATAGCGACCAACGAGTGTGGCCGTTTGTTTCGAAGTCGCAAAGGAATGCTTCTTTCGCTCGATGAAGTAGGAGAGGTGCTGGTAAATACGCTTTACGACTCTTCCTCAGACGAAAGCGACCGGATATTGCTCCTTTTTCAGGAGGCTATCCTACGACTGCCCGAGAAGCAACGGCTGGTCTTCAACCTTCGCTATTACGACGAACTGAGTTACGAGGAAATCAGCCAGATACTAGAATCATCGGTTGGCACGCTGAAGACCAATTACCATTACGCACAGGAGAAGATTAAGGATTTTATGATACAACATCAGCTATGAAAGAAGATTTTGACTTTAAAAATATCGGCAAACGCATGCCTTACGAGGTGCCGGACGATTTCTTCGAAGAGACTTCGGAGAAAATCATGGCCGAATATGAGCGCCGCAAAGCCCCAAAGGCGAAGGTCGTTCACCTGAAGCGGTGGATATCGGCGGTTGCGGCTGTACTGGTTTTGGGAAGCGGGGTTTGGTTTGCTTTTTATCAAAACAGGGGGCTGGATTCTCCGTTGGCTTACAACCAAAAGGAAAAAGATTCATCCATCGTCAATCCCGCTGCGACAAAAGAGCAGAAAACTACAAAGGCGCAGCAAAAGCAGGTGGTCTTTTCTCCTAAACAGGATAAAACCTCCCGGTCCGAAAAGGCAAACCGGAAGCAATCACCAAAAGCTGAAAAGGCAGAAACGCTGGATGATGCGCTTAAAAGCCTTTCCAGAGAGGAGTTGGAGCAACTCAATGGCTACTCGGAAAATGATTTTATAAACGAAGAATAATCAAGATATGAAGACGATAAAGATTTTGAGTATCACGCTACTCATGCTGCTCTCGGCTCAGATGAGCTGGAGCCAACAGCCCGGACGTCTGGGTGAAAACCTGCGCCAACGCTTTATGCAAATCAAACTACGGGAAATGCGCCGCGAACTGAACCTGTCGCAGGAACGTTTCGAACAGTTTCGCCCTGTATATATCCGGTTTGAGCAGGAAAAACAGCAATCAGCCAAGGATATTCTTCGCGGTGCAAAGGCCATGCGGAGCGATGAGATGACCAACGAAGAGGCCGAGCGCCTGTTCCGGGAACAAAACGAGAAGGCTCGTAAACTGATTGATTTGCGGGAGAAATATTACGATGAATTCCGGAAAGTTCTTTCACCACAGGAGATTCTGAAGATGTTTAAGACGGATATGGAAATCCAGCGAAAGGTTACTCAGGAGTTGAAACGCAGAGCAATTGAGCGCCGCGAACTTAATCAGGAGCAAAATATCCTGCCGTAAACGGCCTGAAATCAAAAAGCAAACCCTTCGTACAATTACTGTTAGAAGGGTTTGCTTTATAATATTTGAGATGATTATCTTCTGCCTGATTTGCCACCGGGCTTACCCGCATTAGGACGGTTGCTTCTGGCGCTGCCTCCCTGGCTTTTGCCGCCTTTGGGGCTACCGCCGCGTGAAGGCTTTCCGCCGAAGCGCTCTTCCGGTTTGTGTGCTGATTTGCCGGAACGGGCAGAGCTTCCTCGTGGCGCGAATTTGTCGTCCTGCATTCCTCCACGTTTAGCATCTGCTCTGAAGTCGCGTTTTGGCTCCCGTTTATTCGCTGCACTTTTGGGTACGGAGGCCTCTTGGGTAGATGAAGAATCTTTAATCAGATGAAAAAGTTTCTTCATTTCCTCTTCGTTCAGTTCGCGCCAGTCACCCACGGGAATCCCTTTGCTACTGATGTGCATGATACGGACACGCTCCAGTTTCGTCACCTCATAACCAAAATGCTCGCACATCCGGCGGATTTGGCGGTTCAGGCCCTGAATCAGTGTGATGCGGAATACGAATGGAGCTTCTTTCACGACCTTACATTTCTTGGTCATGGTGCCGAGGATAGGCACTCCGCTTGACATATTATAGATAAATTCATCGTCAACGGGTTTATCCACTGTAACCAGATACTCTTTTTCATGGTTATTGCCCGCACGGAGGATTTTGTTGACGATATCCCCGTTGTTGGTGAGGAAAATCAATCCCTGAGAATCTTTATCGAGGCGCCCGATGGGGAAAATGCGTTGCGGGAAGTTGACGAATTCGACAATGTTGTCACGAACACCCACCTCAGTGGTACTGGTAATTCCCACAGGTTTATTAAATGCAAGAACAACTATGTCCTGCTGTTCCTGAGCTTTGAGAAGGATGCCATTGACCATGACCTTGTCCCGCGGACTTACCTGATCGCCGATCTGGGCGCGTTTGCCATTGATGAAAACGTGGCCCTGTTCGATGTAACGGTCGGCTTCTCTGCGGGAACAGATTCCGCTTTCGCTGATAAATTTATTGAGCCGGGTAGTGTTGATGTTTGTCATTAACCTGGAAATAAGTGGATTTGTTGGCTTCGGGAAATGACGTCAACATTAGCGGTTTCTTCCGAAATCGTTACTTTCTATTCCCAAATTGTCGCAAAGGTCGTGATATTATTTGAGATATTCAAAAACGGGGATAGGGTAGTGGCTTATTTTAGGAAATGAAGAAGGGTACCTCCGCAAGTACCCTCTGTATTATTTCTTAATCTTCAATTTCCTCCGATGTAATTCCAAGAATGTTTTGGGATTCGCTGCTGGGGAGTGATTCCACCTCTCTCAATCTTCGTTTGATGACGTTGGTACGCGTTCCGATAAGTTCTCCAATCTGGTCGCTGGCGGTATTGATATTCTTCTGTGCCTTTTCCAACAGCCCTCCAAACTTCTCGAATTCGGTCTTTACCGCTCCCAAAATAGACCAAACCTCGCTGCTTCGTTTTTGTAGTGCCAATGTTCGGAAACCCATCTGAAGACTATTCAAAATAGCTGCCAGGGTAGTTGGGCCGGTTACAATCACCTTACTTTCCCGCTGTATCTGCTCCAGCAATGCTGAGCGCCGGATGACCTCCGCATAAATACTTTCAAACGGAAGGAAAAGGATGGCGAAATCCGTTGTTCCGGGAGGGTCGATGTATTTATCCGAAATATCTTTCGCCATGCGTTTGATGGTTGTTTCCAGAACCTTGCCAGCGCTTTCCACCTGAACGCTATCGCCTGATTCGTAGGCATCAAGCAGTTTTTCATAAACCTCTTTAGGAAACTTGGCATCAATCGGAAGATAAACATGAGATTGGTTATCGTCACGTCCCGGAAGTTTCACCGCAAATTCTACCAGATCGGATGATCCTTTCTTCGTACGGACATTTGCTTCAAACTGGTCTGGTGCCAGGATTTGTTCCAATAACATCGAAAGCTGAACTTCTCCCAGTGTACCACGGACTTTGACATTGCTCAGCACTTTCTTAAGTCCTCCAACGTCTTGTGCTAAGGTCTTCATCTCTCCAAGTCCATCCTGTACAGCCAAAAGCTGTTTGCTGACAGTTTCAAAAGATTGCCCAAGTCGTTCGTTGAGCGTTTTCTGTAGTTTCTCGTCAACGGTTTCCCGCATTTGTTCCAGCTTCTGCTCTGTTTTGAGAATCATTTCGGATTGTTTGTTGTCCATTTGGGCAAATTTCTCCCGCTGAAGCTCATTGAATGACTGGATATTCCGGTCAAGATTGACCTGGAAACGGGCTAATGTCTGGTTCAGTTCCTCTCGGTTATCTTTTAGAGAGGCATTCAGCTCAGTCCTGTTTTCGGACACGTTGGTCGCCATTTCCTGACGGTTTGTTTTAAACTCCTCTCTTAAACGGTTTTCCATGTCTGTCAATCGCTTCTCGAGTTGTTCTATAATTTCCCTGTTTTGCTCTGTCAGATTATTCTTCTTTGTCATAGAAATGACAATCAGCGCAATGACTCCAACTAATATTCCAATTTCAATACCTATCATTTCCGGAATCTTAATAAAGTGGCATAAAAAAGCTGCCTGTGTTCAACAGGCAGCTTTCGTGTATTTCAATTTTCTTCGTTTACTGAATACTGGTGAGGATTTTCTGATTCTCCTTGTCAAAGTCAACGTGGATGGTGTGACCATCTGAGACTGTAGCGCGGATAATCATTTCAGCCATCTCATCTTCCAGGTATTTCTGGATAGCACGTTTCAACGGGCGGGCTCCGAACTGAACATCGTACCCTTTTGATGCGATGAAGTCTTTGGCATCGTCTGAAATCTGAAGCTGATACCCCAGATTTTCTACCCGTTTGTAGAAGCCTTTGAGTTCGAGGTCGATAATCTTGTAGATGGCCTCTTTGTTCAACTGGTCAAACATAATAATGTCATCTACACGGTTCAGAAACTCAGGGGCAAACGCACGGTTGAGCGCTTTCTGGATCACTCCGCGAGTGTAATCTTTATCATCGGCGTCTGTTGGTGTAGTGAAGCCAACACCGCGACCAAAGTCTTTCAACTGACGGGTGCCAATGTTGGAGGTCATAATCAGGATTGTATTCTTGAAGTCAATCCTGCGACCCAAACTGTCTGTCAGACGGCCTTCATCCAACACTTGCAACAACAGGTTGAATACATCCGGGTGCGCTTTTTCGATTTCATCCAGAAGAACAACTGAATATGGTTTCCTACGGACTTTTTCAGTCAGCTGACCGCCTTCTTCATATCCGACATATCCCGGAGGTGCTCCGACAAGGCGTGAGACGGTGAATTTCTCCATGTACTCACTCATATCGACGCGGATCAACGCATCCGATGAGTCGAAGAGGAACTCGGCCAGAATCTTAGCCAGGTGAGTTTTACCTACGCCGGTTGGCCCCAGGAACATAAATGTACCGATGGGTTTATTGGGGTCTTTAAGGCCTACACGATTACGTTGGATAGCTTTTACCACTTTCTCGACGGCATCATCCTGACCAATGATACGACCTTTTAGCTCTGTCCCCATTTGCAACAGCTTGTGGCTTTCGGCCTGTGCTATACGCTGAACCGGAACACCGGACATCATGGCGACAACCTCTGCGATCTTCTCTTCGTCAACGATTTGTCGGTTTTCCTTTGTCTCCTTTTCCCATTTGTCTTTGGCGTGATCAAGCTGGTTGAGCAACGTCTTTTCTTTATCACGGAAGCTGGCTGCCAGTTCGAAATTTTGCGCTTTTACTGCACTGATTTTTTCCTGACGGGTAGTTTCAATGCTCTTTTCTAGCTCTTCAATGTCCTTTGGAACAACGATATTGGTGATATGGACACGCGATCCGGCTTCATCCAAAGCGTCAATTGCTTTGTCAGGGAAGTTGCGATCGCTGATATAACGCTCTGTGAGTTTTACACAAGCTGTCAACGCTTCCGGAGTGAAGACTACGTTGTGGTGGTCTTCATATCTATCCTTGATGTTATTCAGGATCTGCAGCGTTTCCTCAGGGGTGGTTGGATCTACCATTACCTTTTGGAAACGACGTTCCAATGCTCCGTCTTTTTCAATATTCTTACGATATTCATCAAGAGTTGTAGCTCCGATACATTGGATTTCTCCACGTGCCAATGCTGGTTTCAGCATATTTGCAGCATCCAGAGAGCCTCCGGCACCACCAGCGCCTACAATGGTATGAATCTCGTCAATAAAGAGAATGACATTCGGATTCTTAGATAATTCATTCAAGATCGCTTTGATACGTTCCTCAAACTGGCCGCGGTATTTTGTACCCGCTACCACTGATGCCATATCCAATGAAATCAGACGTTTATCGAAAAGGATACGTGATACTTTGCGTTGAACGATGCGTAATGCCAACCCTTCAACAATAGCTGATTTTCCTACACCGGGCTCACCGATCAATACCGGATTGTTCTTTTTGCGACGACTCAGGATTTGAGCCAGACGCTCGATTTCACGTTCACGACCAACGACAGGATCCAAACGGTTTTCTTCGGCAGCTTTAGTCAAATCACTACCGAAATTGTCCAGTACCGGGGTGTCCTGAGATGTTTTGGCATGTGCCGTACCTCCCTGATGTGAATCTCCATGAAGGAATTTGTCATCATTTTCATCGTCATCGTCACTGAAATCGGCACCCATGTCTTGAGGAGCTTCAAAACCTTTACCGTCTATAAACTGATGGACGGAGTTGTAAGTGATATTGTGTTCGCTGAATGCTTCTGCAGCAAGGTTGTTATTGTCTTTCAGTATTGCCAGAAAGACGTGCTCTGTATCAGTGGAGTCGCTTTGCATCAGACGGGCTTCCAGCATGCTGATTTTCAATACGCGTTCGGCGCTTTGACTGACCGAAATTCCATCTTGTACTTTGTCCCAATGCATCAGGTAGGTATTACTCCGTTGAACCAAACGTTCGATTTTTTGCTTCATCTCGGTAATATTTACCCCCATATTACTAATAATGTCTATGGCTTTTCCGGTACCTTCACGGAAAATGCCCAGCATCAGATGTTCCGGGCCGATGCTTGCGCTTTGAAGGCGTTCTGCCTCTTCACGACTATACCCGATAGCATCCTTTACCTTTTGTGTATAGTTATTTTTCATACCAACTCATTTTGTAATGACTAAACTTGTGCAGCCCAATTTCGTGCTGATTCATCTATTCATTCGTTAATATTATAACAATAAACAGAGAGTGATTTACGCCCTGTTATCCGCAAATATAGCACTTATATTTAATTTCGGTCACTTGTGGCGATATTTTCTGCATATTTTTTCGAGCCGTTTACCGAATAGGGATTTGATGCTTTTATCGAGAAAAGTTTTGGCTGTCTTTCTTTCATATTTTAGGGGAAAAGCTTACCTTAGCACGCTTTTTTAACGAAAATGGTATCTCAAATAAATTTCTCATAAATGACTGATCAAGACAGAATAATTAAAGTAAACATCGAAGATGAAATGAAGAGCAGCTACATCGACTATTCGATGTCTGTAATCGTTTCGCGTGCGTTGCCTGACGTGAGGGACGGATTTAAACCCGTTCACCGACGCGTTTTGTTTGGAATGAACGAGCTGGGCAATACTTCCGATAAACCTTATAAAAAATGTGCGAGAATCGTGGGTGAGGTATTAGGTAAATACCACCCGCATGGTGATTCATCTGTCTATTTTGCCCTGGTACGTATGGCACAGGAGTGGTCATTGCGTTACACTTTGGTTGACGGACAAGGTAACTTCGGTTCTGTTGACGGCGATAGCCCTGCTGCGATGCGTTATACCGAGGCACGTCTGAGTAAAATCGCTGAAGAGATGCTCGTTGATATTGAAAAAGATACGGTGGATTTCCAGCTCAACTTCGACGATACGTTGAAAGAGCCTATTGTATTGCCTACCCGTATTCCAAATCTTTTGGTAAATGGAGCTTCTGGTATTGCCGTAGGTATGGCAACCAATATGCCTCCTCATAACCTTTCTGAGGTAATTGACGCAACAATCGCTTACATTGAGGATAAAGATATTGACATTCACGGACTGATGAAGTACGTGAAAGCGCCTGATTTTCCAACCGGAGGCTACATCTATGGTCATGCTGGAGTGAAAGAGGCGTATGAAACTGGTCGCGGTCGGGTAGTGATGCGTGCAAAAGCTGAAATCGAAACAGAGCACAATCGCGAAAAGATCATTATAACAGAGATTCCATACCTTGTCAATAAGGCAGAGCTAATTAAAACCATTGCAGATCTTGTAGAAGATAAGAAAATAGAAGGTATCTCGAATGTAAATGATGAGTCAGACCGAACAGGTATGCGTATTGTGGTGGATGTGAAGCGTGATGCCAATTCCAACGTGGTACTGAATACCCTGTTCAAAATGACGGCGCTTCAGTCATCATTCGGAGTAAATAATATTGCCCTGGTAAAAGGACGTCCGCGCTTACTGAATCTGCGTGATATGGTGAGCCTCTTCGTAGAGCACCGACATGATGTGGTTATTCGTCGTACCAAATACGAGCTGGCTGAAGCTGAAAAGCGTGCTCATATCCTTCAGGGTTTAATCATCGCTTCTGATAATATTGATGAAGTTATTGCTATTATCCGTTCATCTCAAAACCCGGAAGAAGCCCGCAACCGACTGATCGAACGTTTCGCATTATCTGATATTCAGGCAAGAGCAATCGTTGAAATGCGTTTGCGCCAGTTGACTGGTCTTGAGCAGGCAAAACTCCATGCAGAATATGAAGAGATCATGAAACTGATCGCTTATTTGAATGAGATTCTTTCAAATGAGGAACTTTGTATGAAGGTTATTAAAGATGAATTACTTGAAATCAAGGATAAATACGGTGACGAGCGTAAATCGGAAATTGTATATTCATCAGAAGAATTCAATCCAGAAGATTTCTACGCCGATGATGAGATGGTAATCACCATATCTCACATGGGTTATATCAAACGTACTCCGCTAAGTGAATTCCGTACTCAAAATCGCGGAGGCGTGGGTTCTAAAGGAAGCGAGACCCGCGATGCTGACTTTATTGAGCATATTTACCCGGCTTCCATGCACAGTACCATGCTCTTCTTTACCCAAAAAGGAAGATGTTACTGGTTGAAGGTTTATGAAATTCCGGAAGGTGCTAAAAATACCAAAGGTCGTGCTATTCAGAACCTCTTGAACATAGAATCGGATGATAAGGTAAATGCGTTTATCAAAGTCAAACAACTACAGGACCCGCAATATAATCAATCTCACTATCTGTTGTTCTGTACCAAACAGGGTGTGATTAAAAAGACTTCGCTTGAAGCTTATTCACGTCCCCGTCAGAATGGTGTAAATGCGATCACCATCCGTGAAGACGACAAGGTAATTCAGGTTCGTTTGACAGACGGTAACAACTATGTAATTTTGGCCAACAAAAATGGTCGTGCTATTACATTTCACGAAAGTGCAGTTCGTGAAATGGGCCGTACCGCGACCGGAGTTCGTGGTATGACACTTGATGAGGATGGTCAGGATGAAGTGGTAGGTATGATTTGTATCGAAGATACCAAAGCAGAATCTATCATGGTGGTGTCTGAAGAAGGTTATGGTAAGCGCTCCGAATTTGATGATTACCGTATTACAAACCGTGGTGGTAAAGGTGTAAAAACCATGAATATCACCGACAAAACCGGAAAACTGGTCTCAATCAAAAACGTGAATGATGAGAATGACCTGATGATTATCAATAAATCGGGAGTAACGATTCGTCTGAAGATGGCAGATGTCCGTATCATGGGACGTGCTACACAAGGAGTTCGCCTGATTAACCTGGGGAAACGTAACGATCAGATCGCTTCAGTTTGTAAGGTAATGACAGATCCGGATGAAGAGACTATTGAACCTGTTAACGGAGTGCTTTTCCCTGAACTTGGAGCAGAAAATACAGAGGTGAATACTGAAGGTAACGAGCCAACAACTGATTCAAACGAGAATAACGAATAATCAACCTAAAAATAGAATTAAATGAAAAAGTACATGTTGATGGCGTGCCTCATTGCTGGTACGTCAGTGGGATTCGCACAGAAAAAAGCGGTTTCCGAAGCTATGAGCCTGGCAGTGCAGGAAAAACCTGATTTTGTTACTGCTGAATCAAAAATCAAAGAAGCTCTTCAAAACGATGAGACTAAAAATGATGTGAAAACCTGGTACACTGCCGGTAGTATCTCTATCAAACATTATGAAGCTGAGCGTAACAAAAAAATTCTGAAGCAAAAAGTGGATGAAAAGGTGATGTATACTGCTTTGTATGATGGTTACACTTATTGGACAAAATGTCTGGAACTGGATAAGCTTCCGGATGCAAAAGGTAAAATAAAACCTAAGTACGACAAAGAAATCGTTGCTAAAATCAAAGAGTGTGTCAATGACTTTATCAATGGAGGTGCATATTACTATGATCAAAAAGACTATCAGGCAGCATACAAGTATTTCTCTACCTATGCAAAAGTGCCTGAAAACGAGAATCTGAAAGATCTGAATCTGGCTGCTGATCAAAACTACAAACAGATTCCATATTATGCCAGCTTAGCTGCAATGAACTCAGGCGATAATCAATTGGCAATTGACGCTTTGAATTTTGCCAAAAAAGTCGATTATCAACGTTACAACATTTATTACTTCATTACTGATGTGTACAAAAAAAACGGACAGAAGGATAAATATCTTCAGGCGTTGAAAGAGGGTTATGAAGCTTACTCTGACAGTATGTTCTTCCTGGGTAACCTTGTAAATGAATACATCAATAACAAAGACTACGAAAATGCGATTACCTTTCTGAAAGAAGGTTTGAAACGTAAACAGGATTTGAATCTTTACATCGCATTGGGTGAAGTATTGCAGGCTGCTAACAAACCAGAGCAGGAAGTGAAAGAAACTTTCGAAGCTGCATTGAAAGTAGATCCTAACTACGCACAAGCTCACTACTACCTGGGTCGTCTGAAATTCAACAAAGCTGTTGAGATGAATGAAGCGGCAAGTAAAATCCCTATGAAAGAGGTGAAAAAGTACAATGCGGCTAAAGAGCAGGTGAAAGCTACTTTCCGTGAGGCGTTGCCTTACTTCAAAAAAGCGTTGGAGTTGAAGCCCAACAATCTGGAGTATATGACTCCGATCCGCAATATCTACTATCAGCTCAATATGACCAAAGAGTATGATGCTATAGATAAACAAATCAAAGCTTTACAATAAGACTCAAATAAAAAAAGGATGCTTCGGCATCCTTTTTTATTTCCTTTTTTTCTTATCTCTCAGATGTTCTGCGATCTCCCAGAATTTCATCGCCGTTTCCTGATCTCCCAGTTGGGAAAATGAATCTCCCAGATATTCCACAGCAGACGCGTGTTCCGGTTTTATGCCGACCGCTTTCTCAAAATCACTCATTGCTCCCTGATAATTCTTCATCGCAAATCGGTTTTTCCCCCTGTTGTATAAAGCTTTAAAATATACCGGACTTAACCGGACTGCTTCGTTAAAGCAGGTTTCTGCATCGAAATACTCTTTTTCATCATAAAGCGTTACACCTTTTCTGATCCAGGCGTCAATATTGGTCGGATTTAACTTGAGCGCTTTCTCAAAATTGGCCAGTGCCGCTTTACTGTCTTTGGCTTTCAGTATACATTCGTTTCCCATTAGAAGATATTCGTGCGAAAGATCATTGAGAAAAACGCGCTGTTCGTTTAAACGTTCCTGAAGCTCTTTGTTTTTCTTCCGGAGAGTATTGATGATATTGAGTTTTTTCTGGATAAATCTTCTGGGAACCGGCTTTTCAATGTCATAGCGGGAATGAATAGCCTGAAAGAAAGAGTCCAGACATTTGGCAAAATCGCCCTGGTCAAATTCTTTGGCACATTGTGCATATAAAATATCCGCCTGAGCCTGCTTCAGAGAACGATCAATCAGTTGCCGGTCGTTAAACTGTCTGGAGAACTGGACGATCTCTGGGCGGATAAAAATATCGCTGCGGTTGATCTGCTTTTTCAGCACCATTCCTTCCATAGATGTACATCGGCTTAGTGCCACATAAGCCTGTCCTCCGGCGAAAACGCCTCCACTGAAGTCCACCAATACATGATTGAATGTCAGTCCCTGGCTTTTGTGTACGGTTATCGCCCAGGCTAGTCGGATGGGGTATTGAATAAAGACGCCAAGTTCTTCTTCCTCGATTCTATTCTCTTTTTCATTGTATTTGTACCGGATATTCCGCCAGGAATCTCTGGAGACCTCGCACTCCTGTCCATTTTCCAGTAAGACATAGATTTTCCCATCGTCAGAGATGTGTGTAATCTTGCCGATTGTACCATTTGCCCAACGTCGGTCCTGAGGGACTCCAAAATCATTTTTAATGAAAATGACCTGAGCCTGCTCCTTGAGTACCAGTTCCATTTGGGTAGGAAGACTGCTTTCAGGAAAGTCGCCCCTGATTTCTCCTACAAAACGAAACTCTTCCCCGGAGAGTTCCGAAAGCTTTTGATCGTTGATAAAATCGACATTGTCCCTACGGGTAGCCAAGGTGACAAAAAAGTCGTCATTGGGCGGAGTGAACGATGGTTGGTAACGCTTGTTTAAGTGCTGTAAATCGACAGTATGAGCGGTATTGGTGCGAATATGGTCAAGTATGGAAACAAATTCCGCATCCTTTTGTCGGTAAACTTTCTTCAGCTCAATGGGAACCAATGCCATTTCATTAAACACTCGGGCTGAGAAAAAGAACGGGTTAGGGTAGAAGCGTGACAGAATTTCCCTTTCATCGCTTTTTACGACCGGTTCCAACTGAAATACATCACCGACGAATAGCATCTGCTTCCCACCAAATGGTTCCCGCATATTGCCGGAATAAACACGAAGTACACGATCGATAAAGTCGATAATATCAGCTCTCACCATCGAAATCTCATCAATGATGACCAGCTCAACGTTTTGGATCAGCTTTTTGTGCTCGCGTTTGTATTTCAGAAAATGGAAGATGCGGGAGTGTTGCAGGCTGAGGTCGGGATCGTCAGGCAACATGGGGCGGAACGGTAATTTAAAGAAAGAATGGATAGTGCTGCCACCTGCATTAATGGCAGCTACACCGGTAGGTGCCAGTACGACAAACTTTTTTCGGGTAATCTGGCAGATATATTTGAGAAATGTAGATTTACCCGTTCCGGCTTTTCCGGTGAGAAAAACGGACTGGCGGGTGTGTTGAATCAGATTCAGCGCATCCTTAAACTCGGGGTTATCTGTGTCAATTACCGTGGACATGTTGTTGCTTGAAATTAGTCCTGCAAATGTACGGAATTGTTTTGGCTTTGAAATGGCAATTAATTCAGAGGTTACTTCAATCAAAAGTCTCTGACACATAGATTTCTGTATAAACGTATAAAACTAACTTGAGCTGCAAATTGTTATACAGTTGTACTAATTAATCTGAAACCATCTTCCCGTAAACTGTTGAATGATCCCTGGTTACTTATATAATTACTAACTATATTAAATCTAGACGTTATGAAAAAACAATGGTTTTTGTTCTCTGCATTGTCTCTGCTCCTGGCTTTGACTGTTTCTTGCAAAAAAGTACGTCAGAGTGATGAGGTAATCATTGCCGTGGTTCCAAAAGTTGATAATGCGATCTTCGATCAGGTTAAGGAGAGCAGTAAAAAAGCAGGTAAAGAATTGGGTGTTACAGTGACATGGGAAGCTCCTACTTCCAGTAGTGCAGATAAGCAAAAGGAAATTATTGAAAACCTGATTAAATATCAGGTGAATGGTATCCTGATTAGTTGTAATGATGTCGATGCATTGAAAGAACCTATCCAAAAAGCAATGGCTGCAGGTATTAAAGTCGGTACTTTTGACTCTGATTGCCCGGGTAGCGGTCGTACTTTTTATATTGGTTCCGATAATAAAACCGCAGGAAAGGTTTGTGCTGAAACTATGAATAAGTTATACCAAAAGGCCGGAAAGACTCCTGATAATGTCATTGTTATTGGAGGTGGTCCGACAGCAGATAACCTGGTTCAACGTTTGAATGGATTCAAAGAAGCATTTGGTATGAAAAATCTATCGAATGTCCTCTATTCATTTGAGATGCCGGATGTAGGCAAAGAAATCCTAAGCCTCGAGTTGGAAAAAAATAAGAAGATCAATGGAATCCAGATGGTTTGGGGGGCAATGACATTGGATGGCGTAGAAAAAATTCCGGCATTATCTAAGTTTGTTGATGATGGTGGAGTTGTTGTATTCTTTGATGTTTCCAAACCGCTTCTGAACTACATTTCTAAACATCCGAACTGTGCTACGATGAAGCAGGATTTCCAGACTATGGGTTATGAAGGCGTGAAAAACCTTTACAAAGCGATTAAAGGAGAGCAGTTTAATCCGGAATATCTCATTAATGTAAAAGTTATAGATCAGTCCAATGCAGCTGCAGAGGAGAAGAAGTTGTAATATTTCCTATATTAAAAAACGAGGCTGTCAGTATTATTCTGTCAGCCTCGTTTTTTGATGTATTCGTCAGAGTCGGATACTTTTTACTAGATCCAGTCTGCTGATATATCTTTTATTAATACAGCAGATATCCCATTGAACCGGACCCAGAATCCACCAACATCCATTTTCTCTGTCTGTGTAGTTAATTTCAGTTCTGGCATTGAAATTAACAAAACATCCATGTACAACTTGCCATGCTGAATCCCAGCCTGTCTTTCTTGAAAGGAGTCACGATAACTTGATATTTCATGCTTTAATATAGGATAAGTTACTATGTCCCCTGTTTTTATCAGGTCTAAATAAACATCGCAGCTTCCTGTGCTACTTTTCGATTATACTCCAATGCTAGAGATTTGTAATTAACCAAATCAATAATAGTGCCGATCAGGCAGAGTCCTGCTGTGAAAAAATAGAGAATGCCCATACCCATTTGATTGGTGAGGAAGCGTTGGATACCTGAAAAGCCGACAAATCCAAGCAGTGTGGTCACCAGGATGATCATCGGATCACGTCGTCGACTGCGGTAAATTATTGCAAAGTTGCGGACTTGTTCGTCAGTTTTGTCTTTCAATAGTGCGTCAATGGTCATTGCCTCGTCCAGTTCAAGTTCGGGCATTTGTGATAAGAGTCGATTCATAATATTGATTTTAAAGTTGTGTTTTATTTGTCATTGGATGAAGACTTCCGAACTAAAAGCAATTTGTAGCTGCGGTGTATTAATATTACAACAGCCGGAAGTGCTAACGGGTGTGCGTGAAAGGATTCAATAAACCTTCCTCTGAACAACAATGCATTGCATTGTAATGTCCTAATCCACGGCCCGGGCATAAATCAATTCCCAAGTGCTTAAACAGGCAGAACGAGAAGTGTTCGCATTGATCTGGATCGGTCATGGTAAGCAGAGCAATGGCAATTAACCAGAACCATCCTTCCATTTTTCCACTAATGATATGTTTTCTCGCATTTTTCCACATATATAGGTTATTCAATTGTTACCAAATATAGGGTATGAGTTTGTATCTGGTTTTATCGCAATATTCTATATATCCCTTCAGCTCTTTTCTTAATGTGCTGTCCTCCAGTGAGGTTCTGATGATTAATAATGCAATTGAAGCACATGCCGTTATAATGCTCCAGATCGAGCCAAAGAGTAATGGAAATCCTCCAGATTGAATTATAGAACCCTGATAAGCAGGGTGTCTGACAACTTTGTATAATCCGTTCTCACAAACCTGATGTTCTCTATTTGTCTGAATTCTGACCGTACTGGAGAAGAACTTATTCTGTTTTTGAGCAATGAGAAACAAAAGCTGACCTGTGACAGTTAATAAAATCCCTAACAGATAAAGACTCCAGTGAAAATCAGGAGACCAGTGATATCGGCCTGAGTCAAGTCCTGCTACAACATACATTGAAAGGGTCGTGAGTAAAGACAATCCCAAAATGACTTTATCCCATTTCTTTGTTCCAACTCCAGGCTTGGTGCGTTCGTTAAGCAGCTCTGGGGTTATTCTCAAAGCTGTGTAATTTAAAACAAACATGATCAGGCCAATCGAAACATAAACCAACCCCTGCCAGTAATTTATCCTTCCGGCACTGACAAAAAGAAATGCAAAAAATAGACATGTGCCGATAAGGTGTTTGATCAAATAATTAGCCTTCATGATTATAAAGTGATAAGGTTTTGTTTTCCACTCGGAGATCAATTAGAAAGTCAATACAGTTTTGTTTTCACATGTCAAATTGTAAAGTTCCTGCATTGAAGAGAATTTGCAGACTTTAGGCTCGTTATTGTTCCGTTTTTGAAGACAGGTTCCGCAACCAAGAATTTTACCTCTAATGTCTAAAAAACGATCCACCTGTTCATTGATCTCCTTGCTTTTTTCTGTCAGTTTTTCGACTTCAACACCTTTGCCAAGTAAGAATATGGAAATGGTATCACCTTCGTTTTTCGCGAAATTGGCAAACCGCATGGCGTTCCATACCGTTTCTGTATCATTAGAATAAATAACGATTCCAATAGAGGTGGCATGTGTGTTAGTCTGGAATAGGCTTACTGTTGCAATTCTGGGGAAATAGCGAAATGCAGTTTACGCGATGGCTAATGCAAAGAACAGAGATTTCATATCGTTAGAATTAAAGGTTACGTCATCGATTGTAGTTTTGTCTATCAAGTATATTTTGTCGGTAATGTATCTTCTTACAAATCTACGAAAAATCATTTCAATATATTGCTGTTTTTTTACACTTTGATGTTCTGGTTAAAGAATTATTTGGAGGAAACGAGTAAATGCAACAGCATTACTGGCTGGGGGGAGAAGGGATAATTTTCTGAAAAATCCTTCATGACTTCCTGATGAACCCGGGATAAAACTAATCAATAGGGATGGGTTTTATCATCGGTATATCTCCGTCTGGTATGACAAATTATCTTTTCTTCTTTTTCTTTACAACTAAAGCTTTTCCGAATTGCCTACTTTTGTTGTCGAAATCAATTTTAGTAGTAATGGAGATCGGAATATTTGTCGTAGGACTTTTAGCCGGAGTGATGTCCGGACTGTTTGGAATTGGCGGAGGAATAGTGATGGTTCCGGCATTGATTGCTTTTTTCGGGATGGAAATGCTAAATGCCAATGCGACCTCTTTGGCGGCGATGTTACTTCCCGTGGGTGTATTGGGTGTGATAACTTATTATAAGGCAGGGTTAATCAACCTGAAAGAGTCGTTGTGGATAGCTTTGGGGCTATTTGCCGGTTCATTTGGTGGCGCAGAACTGGCTACCCGGGTTGATGTAAGTCTGCTGTCAAAGTTATATGCTCTTTTCCTTTTGTATGTGGCAGTTGGTTACCTTAACATTCCAGCCCTGATTTCGAAACTCAGAAAGAATGAAGTCAAACCGGCTGATGTATCCGGGGAACATGTTACCCGTGCGTTTTGGCTGTACATCGCAGTCGGACTTTTTGCCGGAGTTATCGCCGGTATGTTCGGTAAAGGTGGTGGCATCGTTATTGTTCCCATGTTGATTAAGTTTTTCCGTTACGATGCCAAAGCGGCTACTGCAACTTCATTGGCAGCTTTACAACTTCCGGTTGGATTGCCAAGCGTGTTGGTATATGCCCACGAGGGGTATTTCAATTTTATGTATGCGGGATTAATGGCATTGGGTATTGTAGGTGGTGTAGTTTTGGGGTCAAAACTGGCGCTGAATCTTCCCACAGCCGTGTTCAGAAAAGTATATGCTGTTTTCCTGCTTGGGGTTGCGACATATATGGTGTATAAATACATTTGATGCCGGATTGTGTAAATAGCTGATAAACAAAAGCCTAAGTGGAATGTCGCTATTTAAGGAAAAGGGTTTTGTTTATTTAACGGTTCAATTGTTAAAACACGGCGGGACATTTATATTTTTGCAATCGCATTTCGCGAAATGCCTGACAAAATCACACAAAAATACAGAGATATAAAACTTAAAATCATATAGAGATTATGAATCAATCCGTTGATATCAGAGCACTTAACGAAAAAATAGAAGCGAAAAGCTCGTTCGTTAACATGGTTACCATGGGTATGGACAATGTCATTGTCGGACAAAAACACTTAGTGGAGTCGTTGTTGATCGGTTTATTGTCAAACGGCCACGTTTTGCTGGAAGGGGTTCCCGGTTTGGCGAAAACGTTAGCGATTAAAACACTCGCCCAGTTGATTGACGCTAAATACAACCGCATCCAGTTTACTCCTGACCTCTTGCCTGCCGACGTAATCGGTACAATGATTTATAGTCAGAAATCTGAAGAGTTTCTGGTGAAAAAAGGGCCGATCTTTGCCAACTTCGTATTGGCGGATGAGATCAACCGTGCTCCGGCAAAAGTGCAGAGTGCTTTGCTTGAAGCGATGCAGGAGCGCCAGATTACCATCAGCGAGAAAACATTCAAACTTGACGATCCTTTCCTCGTATTAGCTACCCAAAACCCGATAGAGCAGGAGGGAACCTATCCGCTTCCTGAAGCTCAGGTGGACCGTTTCATGCTCAAAGTTGTGATCGGTTATCCTAAAAAAGAAGAAGAAAAACTCATTATCCGTCAGAATATTGGATTCACCCAACCAGAAGTTAAACCAATCCTCAAACCGCAGGAAATCATCGAAGCCCGCAACGTGGTTAAGGAGGTTTACATTGACGAAAAAATCGAACGCTACATTGTTGATATCGTGTTTGCCACCCGTTACCCTGAGGAGTACGGTCTTGGACCACTGAAAGATATGATTGCATTTGGTGGTTCGCCTCGTGCGTCTATTAACCTTGCCCTGGCTGCACGTGCTTACGCATTTATCAAACGCCGCGGTTATGTAATTCCGGAAGACGTCCGTGCTGTTTGTCATGATGTGCTCCGTCACCGTATCGGATTGAGCTATGAGGCTGAAGCAAATAATATGACTTCTGAAGAGATCATCAGCGAAATCCTGAACAAAGTAGAAGTGCCCTGATAATACCTCCCCAGCCTCTCTGAAGGAGGGGCTTGAAGAGTGTATTTCTATGTATTTGAAGAACGTTGTCTAATCTGATAATGAAGCTTACTCACCTCCTTTGGAGGGGCTGGGGGAGGTCTACTAATGGAAACAAGTGAAATTCTGAAAAAAGTACGCCGCATCGAGATCAAGACGCGCGGACTTACCAATAATATTTTCGCCGGAGAATATCATTCTGCTTTTAAGGGCAAGGGTATGGCATTCTCGGAAGTGCGTGAATATCAGTATGGTGATGACGTGCGTGACATTGACTGGAATGTGACGGCGCGATATAACCGGCCTTTTGTAAAGGTCTTTGAAGAAGAACGTGAGCTGACCGTGATGCTCATGATTGACGTTTCGGGCAGCCGGAACTTCGGAACCACCAATGTCATGAAAAAAGAGATGATGACTGAAATAGCAGCCACTATTGCATTTTCAGCCATTCAAAACAAAGACAAGATCGGCGTCATCTTCTTTTCCAATAAAATCGAGAAATTTATCCCGCCTAAAAAGGGCCGTAAACATATTCTTTTCATCATCCGCGAATTGCTCAGCTTCGAACCGGAGCAGACGCAGACTGACTTGTCGTTGGTGTTGCGTTATATGACCGGGGCGATCAAGAAACGTTGTACGGCATTCCTGATTTCCGATTTTATCGATAATTCTCCGTACAAAGATGCGCTTTCCATTGCCAATAATAAACATGATTTGATTGCCGTGCAGGTCTATGACAAGCGTGAAACTAACCTACCTGATGTTGGGCTGATGAAAATCAGCGATGCAGAGACAGGTTCAGAGCAATGGATTGATACCTCATCGGCGAAAACACGCAAGGCGTATAATGAATGGTGGAGCAACCGTCAGCGTCTGATGGAGGAGTCGATGAAGAAAACACGTGTCGATTACGTGACAGTGGCTACAGATGAGGACTATGTCAAGGCGCTTATGTCTCTCTTTATGCGCAGAGCTTAACGTAGAGCAATCTTATGCAATGACTTTTCGGAGTAAATAATTTGTATTTACCGTAGGCGCTTGTCTTGCGCTAATAACAGTATATCAAATGACTAAAAGAATTAAATATGGCTTGTTCGGCCTGTTGACGTTACCGGTTGCCCTATCGGCTCATACGACCGTACGGGCGTCCATCGATTCGGCTGCCATCATGATAGGCCAGCAGACGGTAATCCATCTCGATGTTTCGCAGGATAAAAATAAAAAGGTGCAATTCCCTTCTTTTTCGGAAGGGCTGATGCCCGGGATTGAGGTGTTATCGGCTTCTAAACCTGATACGGAAGAAGTTGATGACCGAATTATCCGTATCAAACAGGATCTGCTGGTGACCTCTTTTGATTCAGGTCTTTATTATATTCCGGCAATTAAATTTGTGGTCGGGAAAGATACTCTGAGAACCAATTCGCTGGGACTTAAAGTGGTGACACTGCCAGTGGATACGGTGAAAAAGGAGTTTAAAGACATCAAGGGTGTGATGAAGCCGGAATGGGTATTGGCTGATTACTATTTTATTGGATTGGCTATCCTGATCTTCTTGTTCTTTGTCGTATGGGGCATTTACGCTTACCTTCGTTACAAGAAGGACAAGCCTTTCCTGATTACCAAAGCTCCCGAACCCCAATTACCACCCCACATCAAAGCCGTTTCAGAGCTTGAAAATATCAAGAAAGAAAAACTTTGGCAGCAGGGGCGTGAGAAGGATTATTACACCCGCCTTACCGATGTGTTGCGTGTTTATCTGACTGACCGCTTTGGAATCAATGCTTTGGAAATGACTTCTGCAGAAATTCTTAACATCATCCGTTGCTTCCCGGAATCTCAGACTGTATATCAGAATCTGAAAAATATCCTGGAGTTGGCTGATATCGTGAAATTCGCGAAGTGGCATCCGGTACCTGATGAAAATGAACAGAGTATGATCAATGCTATTCTCTTCATCGACAGCACTAAGCCGGTTGAACTTTCTCCTGAAGAACTAGCTAAGTCAGTAAAACTGAAAAACAGTAAAGAGTCATGATTCGTTTTGCAGAACCATTATATTTTATCCTGCTGATCGTGCCTATCGCCATGATCGTATGGTACGTGCTGAAACATAAGAAAGCGCAGGCTTCGATGCAGGTTCCTACCGTACAGGCTTTTGACCGCCTTCCGGTAGGCCGTAAAGTAAGGCTGAGACATTTGCCTTTTATCTTCCGTGTCCTGGCCGTTGTGTTGATCATTCTTGTGCTGGCCCGTCCGCAATCCTCAAACAGTTGGAAAAATACTTCAACCGAAGGGATTGACATCATGATTGCGCTTGATATTTCAAGTAGTATGCTGGCAAAAGATTTCAAGCCCAATCGTATTGAGGCGGCTAAAGAGGTAGCTTCGTCTTTTATAAATGGACGTCCCTATGATAATATCGGATTGGTTATTTTCTCAGGTGAAAGCTTTACTCAATGTCCGCTGACTACAGACCATGCCGTTTTGCTCAATCTATTTCAGGGAATCCAGAGTGGAATGTTGGAAGATGGTACTGCTATCGGTTCCGGTCTGGCTAATGCCGTTACACGCTTAAAAGATAGCAAGGCAAAATCCAAAGTGATCATCTTGCTGACGGATGGTTCCAATAATATGGGGACTGTTGCTCCGCTGACAGCAGCCGGCATTGCAAAAACCTTTGGTATCCGCGTTTACACCATTGGGGTGGGGACGAAAGGTTTGGCGCCTTATCCGGTTCAGACTCCCTACGGCATTCGTTATCAGAATCTGCCGGTGGAGATTGACGAAACCGTATTGAAGCAAATCGCCGGAACTACGGATGGAAGTTATTTCCGTGCTACCAACAAAGAAAAGCTGAAAGAGATTTACAACGAAATCGACAAGCTCGAAAAGACAAAACTTAATGTTCGTCAGTACAGCAAGCGTTATGAGCATTACATGCCATTTGCGATTGCCGCTTTTTTGTGTCTTTTACTTGAATTGTTATTGAGAAATTTTGTGTTGCGAAAAATTCCGTGATGATAACCGGTGAAAATTCGCAGTATTAAATAAAAGTGCATTATGTTTAGATTTGGACAACCGGAATACCTCTTTTTATTGCTGATATTACCGGCAATATTCGGGTTCTATGTATATACTTTACTTTTAAAGAAAAGAGATCTCAAGCGCTACGGAAATCCGGAACTGCTGTCTCAATTGATGCCGGACGTTTCGAGACGCCGTCCGCCTTTGAAATTCTGGCTCTTACTGAGTGCCATTGCGATGGTGATTATTGTAATGGCTGGACCGCAGTTCGGTTCCAAGTTGGATACGGTGAAACGCAAAGGTATCGAAGTGATGATTTGTCTTGATCTTTCTAATTCGATGAATTCTAAAGACGTAGAGCCCAGCCGCCTTGAAAAATCGAAAATGATTCTTTCCAAACTGGTGGATGGTCTTGATAACGATAAAATCGGGATGATTGTCTTTGCCGGACAGGCATATGTTCAGTTGCCTATTACATCTGACTATGTATCTGCTAAAATGTTTTTCTCCAGTCTCAATACCCGTCAGGTGCCTACACAGGGTACAGCAATCGGAGAGGCGATAAATATGGCTGTCCGATCTTTTACACCGAAAGAAGATAGCGAGAAAGCTATCGTTGTAATCACTGACGGAGAAAACCACGAAGATGACGCGGTAGGTGCGGCTCAGATTGCTGCCAAAAAAGGAATTCACGTCAATGTGATTGGGGTAGGAAGCCTGACCGGTGCGCCGATCCCTGATGAAAGAGGTGATTTCCGAAAAGACCAATCTGGAAATGTTGTGATCACGAAACTGAATGAAGACATGTGCCGTCAGATTGCACAGGCGGGAAAAGGTGTCTATGACCGTGCTGATAACTCAAACCATGCTCAAAAAACCATTCAAAAAGAGTTGGCAAAACTCAAAAAAGCAGATATCGAAGGGAAGGTTTATTCGGAATACGATGAGCAGTTCCAGAGCATTGCCTGGCTGGCCTTGATACTGCTTATCATCGAATTTATTATTCTGGAAAGAAAGAATAAACTGACTAAAAACATTCGTTTATTCAAATGATGATCGTTTTCGTGATTCATCCCAACTGTTAATGAATTAATCAATAGCGCAATGAGAAAGATATTCATCATAATGTTTGCCTGTTTTTCGCTTACTGCATTTTCCCAGAAAGCGGTTCGCCAAAATATACGGTCGGGAAACAAACAGTATGAAAAAGAACGTTATAGCGAAGCCGACGTCTCTTACCGCAAGGCTTTGCAGCAAAATCCCAACTCGGTAGAGGCAAATTACAACCTGGCTAACACTATGTACCGCCAGAAAAAGTACAAAGAGGCTGCCCAGCAATATCAGGCTGCTATACGGACGGTCAAGGATCCAGAAAAGGGATACATGGCGTTTCATAACCTGGGAAACTGTCTGTCCCAGCAACAGGACTATGAAAAGGCAGTCGAAGCTTACAAACAGGCTTTGCGTTTTTATCCCAATGATCAGGAGACACGTTATAACCTAGCATTGGCCCAGGCATTGCTGAAAAAGCAACAGCAACAAAACAAGAACAACAAGAATAAAAACGATAAGAATAAGGATAAAGACAAAAAAGACCAGCAGAAACAGCAGCAGAAGCAGGATCAAAACAAGCAGGATCAAGATAAAAAAGATCAGGATAAAAAAGATCAGCAAAAGCAGCAGCCTAATCCAAACCAGATGTCCAAGGAAAATGCGCAGCAATTGCTTGATGCCTTCTTGCAGGATGAAAAAAATACCCAAGACAAGATGAAACAGCAGCAAGTGAAAGCCCAAAAGCAAAAATCAACATCCAAAGACTGGTAAAATCGAATAAATACACACTTATAACAATATATAGATGAGACGATTAAATATTCTGATTGCACTGTTCTTCGCCGTAGTATCGGTAGTGCATGCCGAGAATATTCAATTTACGGCAAAAGCTCCCGGCGCTGTAGCCAAGGGGGAACAGTTTCAGCTGGTCTACTCTGTTAACTCAGACAATGCCAGAGATATCCGTATGCCTTCAATTGGTAATTTTGATGTTATCTTTGGACCTTCCGCATCATCCTATTCCAGTACACAGTACATAAATGGTAAAATGTCGCGTGAGGTTGCAACCTCTTACACCTTCATCCTGATAGCTAAGAAAGAGGGAACTTTTACCATCCCGGCAGCAACCGTCACGGTCGGAGGAACTAAATATTCTTCCAATGCAGTGTCTGTCCGTGTATTGCCGGCGGACAAATCATCCGGTCAGCAAGCTGCGGCTCAGGGCGGAAGGGCTTCTACTTCAACTACAACAGAGTCAGGTGCTAAAATCTCCAATCAAAACTTTTTTGTTCGCTTAAATCTTTCTACCAAGAAGATTTACGAACAGCAATATATTCAGGCTACCTTTAAGGTTTATTCTCGTTATGATTTTGATTTCGAGAATGAAAAGTATCCTGAATTTGAAGGTTTTATGGTGGAGGATTATACTCCGAAAACTCGTCAGCTAACCCTTGAAACGGTCAATGGCCAAACCTATAGAGTTGGTGTGCTTCGCCAGTTGCTATTATTCCCACAACGTACCGGTACAATTAAAATCGGGGGCTGTAAGTTAAATGCAGTTGTCAGAATCCAGTCTCGAGCAGGAGGCGGTGGCCGTAGCATTTTTGACGATTTTTTCGAAACTTATCAGGATGTGCGTAAGGTTCTGACTACCGAACCGGTTACTGTTGAAGTATTACCCCTTCCAGCCAATAAACCGGCTACCTTCAACGGCGCTGTGGGTAATTTCAATATTACATCTTCGATAAACCGACAGCACCTGAAGGCTAACGAGTCGGTGACAGTAAAAGTGGTTATTTCCGGTAACGGAAATCTTAAGCTCCTGAAGAATCCGGAGATTAAATTCCCTGCGGACTTTGAAGTCTATGACCCTAAAGTAACTAACAATATCAAGACTACGGCAGCCGGAACAGTCGGAAGCAAAGTGATTGAATATCTTGCGATTCCGCGTTTCCAGGGTAAATATACAATTCCGAGGGTAACCTTTAGCTATTTTGATCCGAATAGCCGGACTTACAAAACACACCAGACACAGTCTTTTGACTTACAGGTTGATAAAGGTGTAAGTGGTTCTCAGAATATATCAGCGGACTACACGAGCAAAGAAAGTCTCAAATTATTAGGTCAGGATATCAGCTTTATAAAAACCGAGAAGTTTGTCCTGAGTAAAGAGAAGAACTATTTCTTTGGTTCTGCATTGTACTGGCTGTTGTACATTTTGCCTTTGCTTGCATTTATTGTTGTATTTGTTATTTTCCGGAAAAATGCACAGGAAAATGCCAATCTGGCATTTATGCGTACGAAAAAGGCAAATAAAGTGGCTGAAAAACGATTGAAACTTGCAGCTAAGTATTTGAAAGAAAATAAGAAGGATGATTTCTATGATGAGGTACTGAAAGCAAGCTGGGGATATTTAAGTGACAAGCTCAATATTCCTGTTTCGGCATTGAATAGAGACAATATTGAAAGCGAGTTGATAAAATACGGAGCAGCAGAAGAGGTTGTCAAGACTTTCCATGAGATACTGGATACCTGTGAATTTGCCCGTTACGCACCGGTACAAAGCTCGGGAGAGATGCATCAAACTTATGAAAAGACAGTAGATGTCATCGGCGCAATGGAGAAAATAATCAAAAAGTAATAGTCTCTCAATCCATTTATTTGTAAGAAAATGAAGAAGATATTGATTATATGTCTGGTTTTGATGGCTACTGTCAGCCTGAAAGCGGAAGATTTACAGAAAGAGGCTGCAAGCGCTTACATCAGAAAGAATTATCAGACTGCAGCTCAGCTTTATGAAAAACTTTTGAGTGAACAGGGTGAATCTGCCGAATTGTATTACAACCTGGGAAATGCTTATTATAAAGCGGATATGATTCCTTCGGCTCTGTTGAACTACGAACGGGCGCTCCTGCTTTCACCCGGAGATGACGACATTCGTCGCAATCTGGAAATTGCACGAATGAAAACAGTTGATAAAATAACTCCCATTGACCGTTTCCTGTTGGGCGAATGGGTGCGCTCTATTCAAATGCAGGCCGGATCAAACGGATGGGCTAAAACATCTGTCGCATTATTCCTACTGTTTATTGGCGCGTTGTCACTCTATTTCTTTGCCGGACGTGTCTGGTTGAAGAAAATCTCTTTCTTTGCTGGTATTGCAGTCTTTTTCATGTGTATTCTGACGAATTACTTTGCCTATGCACAAAAGAAACGGCTCACAGACCGGGATCAGGCCATTGTGTTTTCCCCTTCTGTGGTGGTGAAAAGTACCCCGGATAATTCAGGGACAGACCTTTTTGTTGTGCATCAGGGGACCAAAGTATCTTTGAAGGACAAGGTAGGGGACTGGACCCGCATTCAACTTGAAGATGGCAACAACGGGTGGGTCAAAGAAGATACCTTCAAGCAAATATAGAATTACATTCACGTTAAATACAGAAGCGCGTTATATCTTTGCAGTCCACCTTGCAGAAATAACGCGTTTCATTTTTCTAGCTATAACAACTTAACAATATGACTCAGATCAACGAACTTGACCATAATCTTACTTTTCTAATCAATAGCTGGCATGCTCCCTTTTGGGATAACTTCTTTTTCGATTATTCAAAAGTCTGGGTATGGTTCCCCTTATATATCTCATACATCTACATTTTTATCAGACAGGAAAAAAAACAAGCGTGGATGTTTATCGTGTCGATGATTCTTTGTTTCCTGATTGCAAACCATGTCTCTGCTGATATAATCAAGCCTTTGGTTGCCCGGTTCAGGCCTTCTCACGATCCACTTCTTCAAAATAGCCTTCACATTATTAATAATTACAGGGGTGGGAATTACGGCTTTGTCTCTTCTCACGCCGCAAATACTACCGGGCTTGCTATTTTGCTATCCTTGATCATCCGGAACCGCTTAAATACGATCATGTTGATTTGCTGGACGCTGTTAACCTCTTATTCACGGATTTATCTGGGGGTTCATTTCCTGGGGGACACCCTGGGGGGGATGGTTTTAGGTAGCATTGCTGCATTGATTGCATATTCTTTACTTAAGTACCTGTATAAACGTTATGGTCAAACGTCTGGTGATGTAATGCAAATACCTTCATTTTCAGAAAAGCACATATATGTCTCTGTTTGGGTCTATGTGGCTACTTGTGCGGTTATGTTGATAGTTAGTGTTTGATAACATGGTTGTAAAAAAGAGGATGTAAAGTTTGGAAATCAGATTTTTATGTCATAAATTTATAACGTGATTAAAACCTGATTTTATTAACCCACAAATCTAAAGAGATATGACTAAGACAATTTCTTTCAATGAGCTTCGTCGGATTAAAATGCAGTTGCCTCCGGGAAGCACTCAAAGAATCGCAGATGAACTTGGGATATGCGCTGACACAGTTCGCAACTATTTCGGAGGTGATCACTACAAAGAAGGCAACAGTGTCGGTATTCATATCGAACCAGGTCCTGACGGCGGTATAGTCGCTTTAGATGATACTACAATTCTGGAAAAAGCGCTCTCAATTCTGGGAGAAACGCTCGAACTACAGGAGGTAGAGTAATTAACCAATAAAAGAGCTTATTTCAACCCTGACGCTTACATAAAGTAACAGAGCGTCAGGGTTTTTTATATCTGGAATAGGAGGGATTTTCTAAACCATTAACAATCCTGGATTGTTTTAAATACAGATAACATTCCAACTCTTATCATTCCTGTATTTACAATAGAAATAGCCTCGAATTCAAATAACCCGAAAATTGAATTATTATGGAAGATAAATTGATCACTCTTGCTATTCATACCTACGAAAAGGCGCTGATACTAAAATCATTGCTCGAAAATGAAGGCATAGAAGTCTATATTCACAATGTAGGTCTTATAGAACCGATGGTAGCGGCAGGTGTACGCGTTCGCATCAAGGAATCGGATTTGCCTCGCGCACTGCGTATTGTAGAAATGGCTAAGCTTACTGATGAATCGGAAACGTGGCCTGTGTCAGATCCGGATCAGTTTGCCATTAACCGGATTCTGGCTCCGATTGATTTTTCACCCTATTCAGTCAAAGCAGCAGAGATTGCTGTAAAGCTGGCGGGACGTTTTAACGCTGAGGTTATGTTTATCCACTCTTACTACGTGCCGATTGCTTCCGGTGTTTTACCTATTGAAGTAACCTTTACCGGTGAATTATTTAGCGGAGAAACCCTCATGGCGGTGCAGGAAAAGGTGAATAAAGATATGGCGCATTTTCTGGACGATTTGAAACAGAAAATAGCCCGTCAGGAGCTACCCAGAGTAAAATATGATCATGTGATTCAGGAAGGGATCCCGGAAGAAGAGATCATCCGGTTTTCAAAGGAATACAAACCGGCAATTATAGTCATGGGAACTCGCGGCAAAACACCCAAAACGATAGATTACCTGGGTAGTGTTACAGCAGAGGTAATTGACAGAAGCAAAATTCCTGTTTTTGCCATTCCACAAAAAACAGAATTGTTGGATATGGATGCAATAAAAAATGTCGCCTTTATAGCCAATTTCAATCAGAAAGACCTGATTTCGTTTGATAAGCTGATGCGGTTGAAAGGTGATTTGCAATTTGAGGTGCATTTCCTGCACATATCGGATAAGATTGATGTGTGGGATGAAGTTTCACTGACCGGTATGCAGGATTATCTGCAAAAGATGTATCCTAACCTGAAAGCCACTTATGGCATAATCAACGGCAGTGATGTGTTCAATAGTATGGAAGAGTATATCCGCAAGTTTGATATTGATATGATGGCCATTACGGCGCATAAACGTAATATTTTTGCTTCGCTGTTTTATCCGAGTATGGCTAATCAGGTTCTGTTTCATACTGATACACCAGTTTTGGTACTGAAATGACAAATAGATGTGAGATATATTGAAAATGTGATATTTTGTAGCCCGGCATCGTGTTTTGGATCGCGATGCCGGGTTTTTTGCGTGTGAAATGGCGGGAATCCACAAAAAGAAACTTGGCGATGAATTTTTATTAACGGAAAAATTTCTTTAATCAGGGCATTTGCTTACCTTTGCAACGTTTTTAAAGGCCTTCTTCTTATCTCATTTACCTTAAAAGAAAAACACGAGGTTAAGATGAAAGCTATTGAATAGGTAGACTTATCTTTTATTTATAACAACTTAATAATTAACTATTTATGGCAGATAGTAAACAAAAGCTCTTTACCGAGTTTGCTCCCGTTTCTACTGAAGCGTGGATGAACAAGGTAACGGCTGATCTGAAAGGAGCTGATTTTGACAAGAAGCTCGTTTGGAAAACCAATGAAGGCTTTTCTGTGAAACCTATGTACCGTGCCGAAGATATCGAAGGTATGGCACAAACTACTTCACTTCCGGGTGAATTCCCATATGTTCGCGGAACTAAAGCCGACAACAAATGGTTTGTTTGTCAGGAAATTGAAGTGGAAAACATCGAAGCTGCTAATGCTAAAGCCCTGGATATCCTCAACAAAGGTGTGGATTCTCTGGGCTTTGTTATTGATCGCGAGGATGTTTCTGCTGAAAATATCGCTAAATTGCTCAAAGACATCTGTGTAGAGTGCATCGAGGTTAACTTCAAAACATGTGCTTGTGCATCAGTTGAGTTGGCTAAAATCTTAGCAGCTTACTTTGCTTCTGCAAATGTTGATTTGGCAAAAGTAAAAGGTTCTTTGAACTTTGACCCGACTGGTCGTGAACTGGCTCGTGGAAAACAGTTTGAAGATGCTGCTAAAGCTTATGCTGAGATGATCGATGCAACTAAAGCTCTGCCTAACTTCCGCGTATTGGCAGTAAATGCTGCTTATCTGAACAATGCAGGTGCATACAGCTATCAGGAACTTGGTTTCGCATTGGCATGGGGTAACGAAGTGTTGGCTCAGGCTCAGGCAGCTGGATTGGATGTTGCTACTGTTGCAAAAAATATCAAATTCAACTTCGGTGTAGGCTCTAATTACTTCATGGAAATTGCAAAATTCCGTGCAGCACGTATGTTGTGGGCTAATATCGTAAAAGCATACACTGAAGATGCAGATGCTGCTAAAATGGCTGCTCATGCTGTGACTTCTGACTGGAACATGACTATCTTCGATGCTCATGTAAATATGCTTCGTACTCAAACTGAAGCAATGTCAGCAGCTCTTGCCGGTGTTGATTCAATCACTGTTAATCCTTTCGATAAAACATATCAGGAGTCAGACGAATTCTCTGAAAGAATTGCTCGCAACCAACAATTATTATTGAAAGAAGAGTCTCATTTCGAGAAAATCGTTGACCCTTCAGCGGGTTCTTACTATATCGAACACCTGACTGCGTCTATCGCGAAACAGGCATGGACTTTGTTCCTTGATGTAGAAGAAAAAGGTGGTTTCCTTGCAGCTGTAAAAGCAGGAACTGTACAAGATACAGTTAATAATGCAGGTACAGCTCGTCGTGCTGCAATCGCTGCACGTAAAGAAGTTCTCCTCGGTTCTAACCAATTCCCTAACTTCAACGAAAAAGCTGCTGCTAAAATCAAAACTTTGGCTCAGGATTGCGGATGTGATGCTCCAGCTGCAAAAGTTCTTGACTTTACTCGTGGTGCAAGTGAATTTGAAGCTCTTCGTCTGGCTACTGAAAAAGCAGCTAAACGTCCTAAAGCATTCATGTTGACTATCGGTAACCTGGCTATGCGTTTGGCACGTGCTCAGTTCTCTTGCAACTTCCTGGCTTGTGCTGGTTATGAAGTAGTGGACAACCTTGGCTTCGAAACAGTAGAAGCTGGCGTAGAAGCTGCAAAAGCTGCCGGTGCTGACATTATCGTTCTTTGCTCAAGCGATGACGAATATGCAGAATTGGCTCCTAAAGCTAAAGCAGCTATTGGTGGTGCTGCTATTTTGGTGGTTGCGGGTGCTCCTGCTTGTGCTGAAGACTTGAAAGCTCAAGGCATTACTGAGTTTATTAATGTTCGTACTAATGTATTGGGTACACTCACTGCATTCAGCAAACAGTTAGGAATTTTGAAATAAGAAGGAGGAACAGAAAATGAGATTAAAATTCGATCAAATTGATATAACTGCCGGTTTTGCAGCGTCTGCACCGGTAAGCAGCGAGGCTTCATGGTTGACTCCGGAACAAATTCCAGTTAAGTCAATCTACACTCAGCAAGACCTCGAAGGAATGGAGCACCTGAACTATGTTGCTGGTCTTCCTCCTTACTTGCGTGGTCCGTACAGTGGTATGTACGCTATGCAACCCTGGACTATCCGTCAGTATGCAGGTTTCTCTACAGCGGAAGAGTCTAACGCATTCTACCGTCGTAACCTTGCTGCTGGTCAGAAAGGTCTTTCTGTAGCATTTGACCTTGCTACACACCGCGGATACGATGCTGACCACGAACGTGTAGTTGGTGACGTAGGTAAAGCGGGTGTATCTATCTGTTCTTTGGAAGACATGAAAGTTTTGTTCGACGGAATTCCATTGAACAAGATGTCTGTATCAATGACTATGAACGGTGCTGTATTACCAGTTCTTGCATTCTACATCAACGCTGGTTTGGAGCAAGGCGCTAAACTGGAAGAGATGGCAGGTACTATCCAGAATGACATTCTTAAAGAGTTCATGGTGCGTAATACTTACATCTACCCACCGGAGTTCTCAATGAAGATTATTGCTGATATCTTCGAATATACTTCACAAAAAATGCCTAAGTTCAACTCTATCTCTATCTCTGGTTACCACATGCAAGAAGCTGGTGCAACTGCAGACATCGAGTTGGCTTATACACTTGCTGACGGTCTTGAGTACCTTCGTGCCGGTGTAAATGCAGGTATGGACATCGATGCATTCGCTCCACGCTTGTCATTCTTCTGGGCAATCGGTATGAACCACTTCATGGAAATCGCTAAAATGCGTGCAGCACGTATGTTGTGGGCGAAAATCGTGAAACAGTTCAACCCTAAAAACCCAAAATCTCTTGCTCTTCGTACCCACTCACAAACTTCAGGTTGGTCATTGACTGAGCAGGATCCTTTCAACAACGTAGGTCGTACCTGTATCGAAGCGATGGGTGCTGCACTGGGTCACACTCAGTCACTTCACACCAATGCGCTTGACGAAGCTATCGCATTGCCGACAGACTTCTCTGCTCGTATCGCTCGTAATACTCAGATCTACATTCAGGAAGAAACATTCATCTGTAAAGAGGTTGACCCATGGGCAGGTTCTTACTATGTCGAAACTCTGACTAACGAACTGGCTCACAAAGCATGGGCATTGATCGAAGAAGTTGAGAAACTGGGAGGTATGGCAAAAGCTATCGAAACCGGTATTCCTAAACTTCGTATCGAAGAGGCTGCTGCACGTACTCAGGCTCGTATCGACTCTGGCAACCAGGTAATCGTAGGTGTAAACCGTTACCGTCTTGAAAAAGAAGATCCGATCGATATCCTCGAAGTAGACAACACAGCTGTTCGTATCCAGCAGGTTGAACGCCTGGGTGAATTGAAAGCTGCACGTGATGAGAAAGCAGTTCAGGCTGCTCTTGAAGCAATCACTAAATGTGTGGAAACTAAAGAAGGCAACTTGCTCGAACTGGCTGTAGAAGCTGCTCGTGTACGTGCTTCATTAGGTGAAATATCATATGCTTGTGAGAAAATCGTAGGTCGTTATAAAGCTGTAATCAGAACAATTTCAGGCGTGTATTCATCAGAAACCAAAAACGATTCAGACTTCCAACAAGCTTGCAAACTGGCTGAGGAATTCTCGAAAAAAGAAGGTCGTCAACCTCGTATCATGATCGCTAAAATGGGTCAGGATGGTCACGACCGTGGTGCAAAAGTAGTTGCTACAGGTTACGCTGACTGTGGATTCGACGTGGATATGGGACCATTGTTCCAAACTCCTGCTGAAGCTGCCCGTCAGGCTGTAGAAAACGACGTACATGTAGTAGGTGTATCTTCACTGGCAGCAGGACACAAAACTTTGGTTCCTCAGATCATCGAAGAACTGAAAAAACTGGGTCGTGAAGATATCGTTGTGATTGCCGGTGGTGTAATCCCTGCACAGGACTATGACTACCTGTACAAAGCAGGTGTTGCTGCTATCTTCGGTCCTGGTACTTCTGTATCGAAAGCTGCAGTTCAAATCCTTGAGATTTTGCTTCAGGACTAATTAACTGTCTATTTAGAGGGCGGCTTTGAGTCGCATTCCGAATAATATTATAGGAGAGCCGGAGTCATAAGACTTCGGCTTTGCTGTTTCTTGTTATCCCTTCCTTTTAATCACTAGGTCATATTTATAATAAGTAAGATAAGATGTAAAGATGTGCTTTCCTTCCATTTTGATAAACATTTTTTTTGAAGCGTTCCTCAAAAACATTACCTTTGCGCAAATTTTGCCTTTGTGTGCATGCGTAAGTCGGGTGATGAATAAAGGCAATGTTAAACATTTAATTGAAATCAAATGAGTTACGGTTTATTAAAAGGAAAAAGAGGCATTATATTCGGTGCATTGAATGAGATGTCGATTGCCTGGAAAGTAGCTGAACAAGCTGTTGCTGAAGGCGCTATTATTACCTTGTCAAATACTCCAATGGCGGTGCGCATGGGAGAAGTGAACGCTTTGAGCGAGAAACTGAATGCTCCGGTAATTGCTGCTGACGCTACCAGTGTCGCTGATTTGGAGAATGTTTTTGCTAAATCTCAGGAGCTGCTGGGTGGTAAAATTGACTTTGTACTTCACTCAATCGGGATGTCTATGAACGTTCGTAAGAAGCGTGAATACGATGACCTGGACTATGATATGATGCACAAAACGCTCGATATTTCAGCTGTCTCTTTCCATAAAATGCTCCAGGTTGCTAAGAAAATGGATGCTATCGCTGAAGGCGGTTCTGTTATTGCTCTTTCTTACATAGCGGCTCAACGTGTATTGTTCGGATATAATGATATGGCTGATGCAAAAGCGTTGCTCGAATCTATTACCCGTAGTTTCGGTTACATCTACGGTCGCGAAAAAGGCATCCGTATCAATACTATTTCTCAGTCACCGACTATGACTACTGCCGGTAGCGGGGTAGGAGTGATGGGTAACCTGATGGACTTCTCTGAACGTGTATCTCCACTGGGTAATGCAACTGCTGATGAATGTGCAAATTACTGTATCGTGATGTTCTCCGATCTTACCCGCAAAGTAACCATGCAAAATCTTTTCCACGATGGTGGATTCTCCAGCATGGCGATGAGCGAAAGCGCGATGACACAGTATCTGCAAAGCTTCGAGAAGTAAGCGATTTACTTCAAATAACAATATTCCTGAAAGAATTTAGGGTTTTCTAATACTTTATCCGGTCTTTCCTGTTATATAATAGTAGCAGGAAAGACTTGATTTTAAAAATAAACGGGAGTTATGCTGATAAAAATCTATCCTGAAAATCCCAATCAGCGTGAGATTGATAAGGTGGTGGACATCCTGAGAGACGGAGGCCTGATTATTTATCCTACCGATACTGTTTACGCAATTGGTTGTGATGCGCTCAATGTGAGGGCGGTAGAGAAGATATGCAAACTCAAGGGGATAGATCCCCGAAAAGAAAATCTTTCCATCATTTGCTACGACCTTAGCAACATCAGCGAATTTGCCAAAGTGGACAATATCACTTTTAAGCTGATGAAAAAGAATCTACCCGGTCCGTTTACCTTTATTCTTAACACACACAGTAGCTTACCCAAGATTTTCCGTAACCGCAAGACGGTAGGAATCCGTGTGCCCGATCACAGCATCGCACGCGAGATTATCCGTCAATTAGGAAATCCGTTGCTAACCACATCAGTTCACAGTGACGATACTATTATCGAATACATGACTGATCCGGAATTGCTTGAGGAGAAATATCAATACGACGTAGATCTCGTGATTGACGGTGGTTACGGAGGGCTTACAGCTTCTACCGTTGTGGATTGTAGTGAAGGTGAGGCGGAAATTGTCCGTCAGGGAAAAGGGGAATTGATTTATTAATTCGAATATTTATCCGGATTGCCGTCAGGATGAAAAAAATAGTTGCTCTCATGATAATTTCTGCAAGTTTGTCATCTTCTCCGGTTATGGCCGGTGAAGAGGTTGCCAATACTTTTAAATATACGGTTGATCGTTTTGCCAATGTTGAAATTCTTCGTTATAAGGTTCCCGGCTTTGAAGCTTTGAGCCTGGATCAGAAGAAACTGGTGTATTACCTTTCTGAAGCTGCCCATGCCGGTCGTGATATTCTGTTTGATCAGAATTGCCGCTGGAATCTTACTGTCCGCCGTACTCTTGAGGCTATTTACAAAAACTCTTCAGGGGATAAAAACAGTGCTGAATTTATAGCCCTGACCGAATATCTGAAAGAGGTTTGGTACAACAACGGCATTCACCAGGATTATTCTTCCGATAAGCTTAAACCCCGCTTCTCTCAGGATTTTTTTGTTTCTCAGGTAAAGAAATTATCTGAAAAGCAATTGCATCTGGATAAAGAGCAAACCAAAGAGGGCTTGTTGAAAAAAATAGTTCCCGTTATTTTTGACCCTGCCGTTTTGCCTAAACGGGCAAATCAGGCTGAAGGGGAGGATTTGCTTAAAACGTCTGCCAATAATTATTACGCCGGCGTAACACAGGCGGAAGCAGAAGATTTCTACAATAAACTGAAAGATACCAATGATCTAACCCCGGTCTCTTTAGGACTAAATAGTCGTTTGGTGAAAGAAAATGGCCGGATATTAGAAAAAATATGGAAGGTTGGAGGTCTTTATTCACTGGCTATTGAAAAGATCATTTATTGGCTAAATAACGCGTTGCCTTATACTGAAAATGCAGAGCAAAAAGCGGTGATCGAAAGGTTGATTTCCTACTATAAATCTGGCTCTCTGAAGGAGTTTGACGAATATGCTATCCTTTGGTTGAAAGACTTGAATTCTGATGTGGATTTTGTCAATGGATTTACCGAGTCTTACGGTGATCCCCTGGGTTTGAAAGCCAGTTGGGAAGCTATCGTAAATTTCAAAAATAGAGAGGCAACCAAACGAACCGAATCAATCAGTGATAATGCTCAATGGTTTGAAGATCATTCCCCGATTGATGCCCGTTTCAAAAAAGAGACCGTAAAAGGCGTTTCAGCCAAAGTTATCACCGTGGCAGCATTAGGTGGCGATTGTTATCCGTCCACCCCGATTGGTATTAATTTGCCGAACTCCAACTGGATTCGCCGAGATCACGGCTCGAAATCAGTAACTATCGAAAATATCACTGAAGCCTATGACAAAGCTTCTCAGGGTAATGGTTTTCTGGAAGAATTTGTCTGGGATGATGAAAATAGAGAACGCATTAAAAAGTATGGTTTTCAGGCAGATAATCTGCACACCGATTTGCATGAATGTCTTGGACACGGTTCTGGAAAGTTGCTTCCCGGAGTTGATCCCGATGCCCTGAAAGCTTACGGTTCACCGATGGAAGAGGCGCGTGCCGACTTGTTCGCGCTTTATTATATTGCCGATCCAAGGACGGTAGAACTGGGCTTGTTGCCCGATGCAGAAGCTTATAAGGCTGAATATTACCGTTATGTGATGAATGGAATCCTGACTCAGCTAATCCGTGTGCAGCCGGGCAAGAATATCGAGCAGGCTCACATGCGTAACCGTGCGCTTATTGGCAGTTGGCTTTTGGAAAAGGGTGCTGACGATAAGGTCATTGAACTTAAGCAACGGGATGCCAAAACATTTGTTGTGATTAATGATTTCCGGAAAATGCGGGAACTGATCGGTAAACTATTGGCAGAAGTACAGCGCATCAAATCTGAAGGTGACTATGAGGCAGCCCGTCAGATGATTGAAGCTTACGCCGTTAAGGTTAATCCGGAGCTGCATAAGGAGATTTTGTCGCGTTATGAAAAACTGAATATTGCTCCGTTTAAAGGTTTTGTAAATCCAGTCCTTTTTCCGATGAAAAATGTTCAGGGTGAAATTACTGATATCCGCGTATCTTATGATGAAGGATATGTTGAACAAATGTTGCGCTATTCAAAAGAATACAGCACTTTGCCGAATATAAACGATTAAAAAGCCATAGAATAGAGATGTCTAAACCAGCTAAAATAGTTTTCATGCCGGAAGCCATTCTGGAGCAGATACAGCAAATCAAAAAGCAGCTCCGGCTTGCAATGAATGGTATCACTTCCGAGAGTATGCAGGAGCGTGGACTTGGATACCGGGTCAATTACGGTGTGGCATTGATAACGTTGAGAAAGATGGCCGCGAAATATGGTAAGAACCATGATCTGGCGCAGAAGCTTTGGTTGGAAAACGTTCGGGAGCTTCGGATACTGGCCACATTGATACAACCAGTCGAGTCTTTTACTCCGGCTATGGCTCAAGAGTGGGCGGCAGATATCCAGCAACCCGAAATGGCCGAACAATGTGCGATGAACCTGTTTCAGCATCTGACATTCGCCCCTGATTTAGTTCTTGACTGGCTAAAACAATCTGAGGTGATGCTTCGTTATATAGCATGGCAACTCTTGGCCCGGATAGCAGTCAAAGATTTTCATTTTAAGGAAACTACTCTGGTTTCTGTTTTGGTCGAAGCTGTAAAAGATATTCAATCCAACCAGATTTTCCTCTTTAACGGGGCTTTGCTTGGGTTAAAACGTGTGGGCGCTAATAATATTAATCTAGCCAGAACGATATTGGAAAATGTTGGTGATATTCCTGATTTAGAATTGGAAAGGAAGCAACAGATATTGGATGATCTGCGGTTTGAATTTGAATATAAGCTTCAAACCACTTTGTAAATCCAATAAAAATCTCTAATTTTGGCGTGTAAAAACAAGTAGATACAATGTCTCAGGAAGATATATTTGAAAAGGTTAAGCAAGAGTTTACTGCATATCTGATAGCCAAAGGGCACCGTAAAACACCCGAACGCTACATGATATTGAAGCACATCTATACGCTTAATGACCATTTTGATATAGACTTTTTGTATAACTCGATCAACTCTGAACGCCCTGTGGTAAGCCGGGCTACACTCTACAATACGATGGAGCTGTTGGTCGATAGCAACCTGGTAATCAAGCACAGCTTTGGTGCCAATATGTCGCACTACGAGAAGGCATATAACAATGACAACCATTTACATCTAATATGTACAATCTGTGGTGATATCAAAGAGATCAAAGACCACAATATTAAGGATGTAATTCAAAGTAAGAAGCTCAGCAAATTTGCACTTTCGCATTACAGTCTCTATATATATGGGGTTTGTAACAAATGTGCTAAGCTAACGACAAAGAAAAGGACGAGTCCGGCAAAGAAATAAACGTTTCGGTCGGTCTCCGGTTAAGTCGCACCTATCGGGCGGCTTATTTTATGCTCATATGTGAATAAAACGTGAAATGGAATTGCCTGAGCATAATATGCAATGACTTAATGAAATAAATATATAATCAAATAGAAATGAAAGTAGATGTCTTATTAGGCCTGCAATGGGGAGACGAAGGTAAAGGTAAAGTTGTTGACGTTCTTACACCTCAATATGATGTGATTTCCCGTTTTCAGGGAGGCCCGAATGCCGGTCACACGCTTGAATTTAATGGCAGTAAGTTTGTTCTTCACACTATACCGTCAGGAATTTTTCAGGGAGACAAAGTAAATGTGATTGGTAATGGTGTTGTGCTTGATCCTGCCATTTTCAAAAAAGAGATTGAAAAACTGGAAACTACCGGTTATGACCTGACCAAGAAGCTATTGATTTCCAAAAAAGCTCACCTGATTCTGCCAACTCACCGTTTGCTTGATGCTGCTTATGAAGCGGCTAAAGGAGCCTCTAAGATCGGTTCTACTTTAAAAGGTATCGGCCCGACTTATACGGATAAAGTAAGCCGTAACGGTGTGCGTGTCGGTGATATCCTCGAAAATTTCGACGCAAAATACAAGGCGGCAGTTGAACGTCACGAAACCATCCTGAAACAATATAACTTCGAATACAACCTTGCTGAGGTTGAAAAAGAGTGGTTCGAAGGTCTTGAAGTGTTGAAACGTTTTACTTTCATCGATTCAGAACAATTTGTGAACGATGCCCTGAAAGGTGGCCGTTCGGTATTGGCAGAAGGAGCTCAGGGAACTATGCTTGACATCGACTTCGGTTCATATCCTTTCGTTACTTCTTCAAACACAGTTTGTGCAGGAGCTTGTACCGGATTGGGTATTGCACCTAATAAAATCGGAGATGTTTTCGGTATTTTCAAAGCATATTGTACCCGTGTAGGTAGTGGTCCGTTCCCAACAGAATTGTTTGACGAGACGGGTGAAGAGCTTCGTCAGCGCGGACATGAATTCGGTTCTACTACCGGTCGTGCACGTCGTTGCGGATGGATTGACCTTGTAGCGCTTAAATATGCGATCATGGTAAACGGTGTAACCAAGCTGATCATGATGAAGAGCGATGTTCTGGATCAATTCGAGGTGATTAAAGCTTGTGTGGCTTATAAAGTAAATGGAGAAGAGACTTCAGTATTCCCTTACAGCCTGGATGGTGAAGTTGAGCCGATTTACTCAGAGCTTCCGGGTTGGAAAACTGATATGACCAAAATGCAGAGTGAAGACGAATTCCCTGAAGAATTCAATAACTATCTTGCCTTCCTCGAAGAGGAGCTTGAAGTGCCTATCACCATTGTTTCAGTTGGACCTGATCGTGATCAGACAATTGAAAGATATACTGAAGAGATTTAATTCTAAATCACCGATATATAACAAAAGGCGTGACCGCGGTCACGCCTTTTTTGCTATCTGTATTTGAATGTCTTTGTGTCATACCTGAATACCGACCTTTCGGATAATATAGATAAACAGGAAATAGAATAGTGCCGTAATCACACAGGTCAGCCCCAGCGAAAGCCAGAAATTCAGTCCGCTTTTGAGTAATAAGGGTAGGGCAATGAAGAAGACCAGCGAGGGTGTCACAATCCAAAAGATGGACCACGAAAACTGTCCAATCGCCACCGTGTCTTTCGTATCGAGATACATCCATATTATTGCCAGCAGAGAGGTCAGCGGCAGGGAAGCCAGTATGGCTCCTGCCGTGCTGAATCGTTTTCCTACTTCTGAAATGCCTGTGACCAGAAGTGCGGTTATGATGATTTTGATCAGGATTCTTATCATGCTACTCTGTGAGTCTAAGTGCCCTTTGTGTTTTAGTGGTGGTTATTATTTCAGTTTTTCCTTCAAATAATAACCCGTATAGGATTCCTTGCAAGCCGCTAACTCTTCCGGGGTACCGGCGCAAACGAGGTGACCGCCTTTGTCTCCTCCTTCCGGGCCCAGGTCAATGATGTGATCGGCACATTTGATCACGTCCATGTTGTGCTCGATGATGATCACCGTATGACCTTTTTCGATCAGGGCATTGAAGGCTTTGAGCAGCGTCTTGATGTCGTGGAAGTGAAGCCCGGTGGTTGGTTCGTCAAAGACAAACAGTGTCGGGTCACTTTTCTCCCCGCTCAGGAAGAGGGCCAGCTTCACCCGTTGGTTTTCCCCACCCGAAAGGGTAGAAGAGGATTGCCCCATCTTTACATAGCTGAGGCCGACATCCAATAACGGTTGCAGGCGTTTGACGATCTTCTTTTCAGTAGAACTGGTTCCCTGGCTGAAGAATTCTACCGCTTCGGCAACGGTCAGTTCGAGAATGTCAAAGATGTTTTTGTTGCGGTACTCCACGTCGAGCGTGTCCTGCTTGAAACGTTTGCCGTGACAGGCATCACATTCCAACGTGAGGTCGGCCATAAACTGCATCTCCACGGTAATTGTTCCATCGCCTTTACACTCCTCGCATCGGCCACCTTCCACATTGAAGGAGAAGTGCGCCGGTGTATAACCCATCTGTTTGGCCAAAGGTTGTTCGGCGTAAAGCTTCCGGATTTCGTCGTAAGCCTTCAGATAGGTGGCGGGATTGGAACGGGAGGATTTACCGATCGGATTTTGATCCACGAATTCTATTCCCTTGAGTAAATGCAGGTCGCCCGACATCTCGGCGAAGATGCCGCTCTTTTCACCGCTCGGCTCAAAGTAATTTTGCACCGCTTTGGAGAATACATCACGGATCAGCGATGATTTACCCGAACCGCTCACCCCGGTAACGAGCGTCATGACATTGAGCGGGAATTTTACGTCAATCCCTTTCAGGTTATTTTGGGCAACGCCTTTCAGTTGGATAAAGTTATTCCACTTGCGGCGGTATTTGGGTACTTCTATTTGATCCTCGCCGGTCAGGTAGCGTACGGTGTAGCTGTTGGAGGCCTTTTGCAGATCGTTGACATCGCCCTGATAAACGACTTCACCACCCAAACGTCCCGCATCGGGGCCGATGTCGATGATGTAATCGGCGGCACGGATGATTTCTTCGTCGTGCTCCACCACGACAACGGTATTTCCCAGTTTTTGCAGTTTCCGCAATACAATGATGAGTAGATCGGTGTCGCGGGAATGCAGGCCGATACTTGGCTCGTCGAGGATATAAAGTGATCCGACCAGTCCGCTGCCGAGAGAAGTTGCCAGGTTGATACGCTGGCTTTCACCACCGGACAGTGTGGCCGAAAGGCGATTGAGCGTGAGGTAGCTCAGTCCGACATCCAATAGGAACTGGATGCGGTTATTGATCTCCGTAAGCAGTCGTTTGGCAACGATCTGGTCGTGCTCGTCCAGTTGCAGTTGGTCGAAAAACAGTTTCAGTTCAGAGATGGGCAGTTGCACCAGATCGGTAATCGTTTTCCCTCCGATTTTGACATACATCGCCTGAGGTTTCAGGCGGCTGCCTTTGCAGTCGGGGCAGGTGGTTTTACCGCGGTAGCGAGCGAGCATCACGCGGTATTGGATCTTGTACTGGTTTTCTTCCAGCATTTTGAAGAAGCTGTGAATGCCACCAAAGTAATTGTTGCCGTTCCACAGCAACTCTTTTTCCGAATCCGAAAGCTGGTAATAAGGGCGGTGGATCGGGAAGTTGAATGCATTGGCGTGAAAGATCAGTTCGTTTTTCCATTCGCTCATCTTTTCACCCTTCCAGCACACCACGGCATCTTCATATACAGACAGGGCTTTGTTGGGTATCACGAGGTCTTCGTCGATACCAATTACTTTGCCAAACCCTTCACAGCGCGGACAGGCACCTGCCGGACTGTTGAAGCTAAACATCATATCGTTGGGTTCTTCGAAAGTGACACCGTCGGCCTCGAAGCGTTTGGAGAATTGTATCTGCTCTTCGCCATTTTCCCCGTAAAACTTCACCAGGCAGCTGCCGTGTCCTTCAAAGAAGGCAGTCTCCACCGAATCAGTCAGGCGGCTGATGGTATCTTTGTCTGATGATGCTGAGAGTCGGTCGATCAGCAGCAACAGGCCTTCGGACCGGAGAGCCTCCGGATCTTTCAGCGCATCCTCTATGCGGAGGAAGCTGCCATTGAGCTCCAGACGGTTGAATCCCTGCTTCATCAGCACATCCAGGTGCTGTACCATCTCGCGATCTTCGGGAACGTGAATTTCACAGAAGACAGCCAGACGGGTTCCTTCGGGATAGGAAAGCATTTTCTCCACTACATCTTCTGCCGAATGTTTTTTGACGATTTCACCGGTGACAGGCGAATAGGTCTTGCCGATGCGGGCAAAAAGCAGCCGCAGGTAATCGTAAATCTCGGTAGAAGTACCCACCGTAGAGCGCGGATTTCGGGTATTCACCTTTTGCTCGATGGCAATCGCTGGAGGGATGCCTTTGATGTAGTCACATTCGGGCTTGCTCATGCGACCCAGGAACTGACGCGCGTAGGAGGAGAGACTCTCCACGTAGCGGCGTTGTCCTTCGGCGTAAAGGGTATCGAAGGCGAGCGACGATTTACCAGAACCCGAGAGTCCGGTAATCACCACCAGCTTGTTGCGGGGGATTTCCACGTCGATATTCTTGAGGTTATTGACGCGGGCACCTTTTATAAAAATGGATTTATTATCGGTCATGATGAGTTTACCAAAATTTGAACCGCAAATTTACACCATTATTTCCATTTAGCTTTGACCGGCAGGGGAAAAGGCGGATTTGGGGAACATCTTTTAAGGGGGAGAGAAACGGCAATATTTTCCTTGCCGTGAGCTAAAGGCAGACGGCAATGAGTAATCCGAAGAGCTTGTCTTTATTTCCTGATAAGCCTCTCCAGCGTATCCTGCAGAATCCGTACCTCCATTTCCAGCTCTTTGATGCGTTCGTTGAGCGTCGTGATTTCTGCAGTGGCCGGGTTTGCTGTTGCTGGTTCGGCGTGAGGCAGTTGATCGGCAATTTCGCGGAAGAAGTTGTATTGAAACACATTTGAGAGGTCAAGCAGACGTTGCACCTGCATAAACTCACTGTCAAGCATAAAATGGATGGATGACGGCTTCATGTGAAGCATACGGGCCAGCTCGGATTTGGAAATCCGTCTTTGGGTCATCTCGCGGTTGATCAATTTGCTGGGATTAATCTTTTCCATAGTTGTTGTTTGTTTTCAGGTAAATAGTTTCGTTCCTCTCCAGATACATTATCGGAGCTTTATGATGTAGCTAAGATAGTCATTTTGATGAGTATATCTATATTCTTATATAGTAAATATGAAAAAGTTTTCTTTATATAATCAGAGAATTATATTTAAAGCCTATTAGTTATTATCTGACAGATAGAGTCGTTCATTTAAAATATAGAGTATTGTATGCGATAGATAGAGGCTTTTATCCGAAAGTAAGAGATTTCTATCAGATAGCTAAAGGATTTTATTTAAAACATAGAGTATTATAGATGATAGATAGATACTTTTATCCGAAAGTAAGAGATTTCTATCAGATAGCTAAAAGATTTTGTTAAAAACATAGAATATTATAGGCGATATATAGAGAATTTTATCTGAAAGTAATAGATTTCTATTCGAAATAAAATAGTTTAGAGTAACTCGTCAATTTGACTGCTGAGAATGCAATAATAACCCAACTGACCAAGGAAATGTAGCGGAGGGGATTAATGAATACCGTTGTGCAAGAAGAAATATCCGGAGAGGACCGGTATTGAAGGGCTTTCGGTAACCATCACGCATTTTACAGGTCGTATAAAAAAGCGGAGACCCGGTTTGATTCCGGACCTCCGCTTTTTTAACAGAAATGTTTCAACTATTTCTTTTGATAAACCCTTACATAATCCACCTCGTAACGGTTGGGGAATTTCGTTTTCGAAGGGTCACCGCCGTTTTGTCCGCCAATAGCCAGGTTGAGCAGGATGTATTGTGGTTGACGGAAAGGGTAGGAGCCGTCGGGATTGACCGTGTCACTTTGTTTAGTTTCATTGAGTAATTCATTGTCGAGGTAGAGCTTGATGGTGTTTTCGTCCCAATCCATCCGCCAGATGTGAAACTTGCTCGGCCATTGAGGGTCTTTTTCCAGGAAATGCTTCAACAAAGTTTTTTGTGAATGCCACTTTGCGTTGTATCTTCTGGTTGTCCCTGAAGCCACGTTGGCCAAGATGCAGTGCTCTCCATTAATAGGATAAGACTCCATCAGGTCGATTTCGCCGTTAGATGGCCATTCTCCCTTAATACCCAGAGTCCAGATCGCGGGCCACAGTCCCATCGAGGTGTCAATGCGGGCGCGAATCTCGAAACGACCGTACTGGAATTCCCGCAAGCCTTCACTGACCATACTGGCAGCACTGTAATGGGCAAATTCACGGTTGGTTTTCCAGTTGTTTGAGCCGGGGATATAATTAGGATTCTTGATCTCCTCTTTTCTTCCTTCAATGATCAACAGTCCATTTTCGCAAAAAGCATTATCGGCCTGATACCACTGATACTCTTCGTTTCGGGCAAATCCGTGTTCGAAATTCCAGTTTCGTGAATCGGGTTTGCCCGGTTTGTTAAACTCATCTGACCATACCAGTTTCCATTTGGTTTTGCTTTTGGGTGTGCTGTTATTCCCGGCGAATATCTGGCTGGAAATGCAAAGCCCCAAAAGAAGACTTCCTGCTTTGAAGTATAAAAGACTGTTTTTCATTTTAATAGGTGGTTAAAGAAACATTCAGGACACAAAGATAAGTACAATTGTAGCATTCAGAATCTGTTTTCCGGAATGTTTTGGGAAAATTGAATCTGTTCTAATCATATTAATTTAGGCTTAAAAACATTATCATATCGGACTAATTTGGTTTTTAGTCAGTATGTTTGCAGTTCGATTTTCAGCTATGGATGATCAGATTCATGCTGTATTAACTGAAAGTTTATGATAAAGCCAAGAATATTAGCCGTTTCCTTTTTGCTAATCCTGTTTACCCTTACGTCAAATGGCGCAAAAAGCAGCATTTGTTTTACATTTGATGATCTGCCGGTTGACACACACAGTGATAAAAGCGTGAGTTTTCAGCGGAGTGTAATTACAGGTCTGGTGCATACCTGTAAGCAATATCATATTCCCGCTATTGGCTTTGTCAACGAAGGGAAAATGTACCGGAAGGATAAACGGATGGATTCAGTACAGGTCGCATTACTTCAATCCTGGCTGAAAGCGAAACTGGAACTGGGAAACCATACTTTTTCTCACCCGGATTATAATAAAACTTCCTGTGTGAATTTCGGCGAAGATATTCTGAACGGAGAAAAGATAACCCGCCCGTTGATGAAGAAACATCATAAGAAATTGCAATATTTCCGCCATCCTTTCCTGAGTATTGGCGATTCACAGGCCAAGTACGATTCGCTGGAACAGTTTTTGGCGGCTCATAAATATATTGTGGCCCCCATTACCATCGAAAATGATGACTGGATTTTCGATGATGCTTATGATAGCGCTTTTGTAAAAAAAGACAGCGTACTCATGCGTCAGATTGGCCAAAGCTATATTGAATTCACTGAAAAACAGATTAAGTATAATGAAATGCTTTCTGTTAAAGTTTTTCGGCGGAATATCTGCCAGATTTTGCTGTTGCATTCCAATGCCATAAACCGCGATTATCTTCCACAGTTAGCTCAGATGTGCAAACGCAATAACTATAAGTTTGTCTCCATTGAAAAGAGCCTCAGGGATAAAGCTTATCTTTCAAAGATTACCAACTTCGGAGACTGGGGGGCATCGTGGCTTATCCGGTGGGCGATGTCAATGGATATCAAAGGCAATCTTTATGCTGGTTTGCCTGTGGCTCCTGTTTTCGTATTGAAACTGGCCGGTATGCCGCTTGATTACAGATAAACGTCACCATATCTTGCGTATTAATGACAAAACATCTTAATTAGAGACGTCTTTAATGTCTTTTTAATCTACGCTTAAGTCCTTTTTAAGCAAATGCTTCGGATATTTGCGTCCGTCAAAAATCCGCACTTATGAAGAAGTTTTTTGCTGTTTTATTCTCTGCTTTATCGCTTTCGGTATTCGCCCAGACGGGCACAAACCTCACCTTATCCGAAACCGAAAACCTGTTCCTCAAGAACAATCTCAGCCTTCTGGCTGCAAAGTTTAATGTCGATGCGGCTCATGCCGCGGTCATTCAGGCTAAATTATGGGAAAATCCCAATTTTCAGGTTGGCTTTAATGCCTATAATCCCGACCGGAAGAAGTATTTCGACATTGGCCCGAACGGTGAAAAATCGTTTTCTATCGAACAACTGATTCATTTGGGGGGTAAGAAGCACGATGAAATCGCGCTGGCCCGTTCCAATCAGCAGGTGGCCGAATACGAACTTTCCGACCTGCTGCGCAATCTCAAGCTGCAACTCCGTCAAAGCTACTTTGAAGCATACTACGATAACCTTTCCTATCAGGCGCTCACCCGCCAGATGAGTAGCGTTGATTCCTTAATTGAATCTTATAATAATCAGGTGGAAAAAGGCAATTTGCCGGAGAAGGATCTGGTGCGTCTGCAAGGTCTCTATCTGAACTTTAAACAGGAAAAATCGGAGCTGTATAAAAGCATTTTGGAAGCTCAGAATGATTTGGCAGTATTGACAGGTATTCAGGAACTTGTACCACAACCGACTGTGCAGGAACTGGCTGCTTATGAAAAACAAGACTTGCCCAACCTTCAATCCTTAACCACTACTGCAATAGATAACCGTTCGGATTTTCTCTCGTTATCCAAACAGGTAGATGCTGCCAAATGGAATCTGAAATGGCAGAAAGCGCAAAATGTGCCTGACCTCTCTGTCGGAGTCTCCTGGGACCAACAGGCTTCTGCATTTAATAACTCTACTTCTTTAAGCCTCGGAATTCCACTTCCTCTATGGAATCGCAACCAGGGAAACATTAAACAGGCTGCGGCTCAGGTCAAAATAGCCGACGCCAATAAAGCCCAACAACAGCAAAAGATTGAAAATGAAGTGATTCTTGCCTATAAGAAATGGAAAGATGCGCTGGATAACCACAAACTACTGAATCAGGATAAGATCAATAAGTTCAGGGAAGTGGAAAATGGCGTTTTAAGAAACTTCCGCCACGGAAACCTCTCCCTGATCGAGTTTACCGACTTTATGGAAAACTACAACCAGACGCTCCAGCAATACCATAAGTTTGCGAAGGAGCTTGTCAACTCCTGCGAAGAAATAAATTATATTACCAATTCAACCCAGTTTTAATTATGAAACGTATTTTGTTGATATGTGTTACTTTATCGGTCATTCTATTCTCCTCTTGTAAAAAGAAAGCAGAATCTGGAACTGAAGAAAAACCAAAGTTTGTCCTGAGTGATGTCATGCTAAAGACGACAACTTTTGCGAATGTAGAGACTAAACCTCTCAAAACTGAACAGGAGTTTTACGGGAAAATTTCCGCAGATAACGATAAGCTCATTGAAATCTATCCTGTTGTTGGTGGAAACGTGATTAAAGTCTATGTTGAACTCGGGGATTTTGTGAAGAAAGGACAATTGCTGGCAACCATTCGAAGTACGCAGGTAGCCGGTTATGAGAAAGATCTAAGCGATGCGCTGAATGATGTGGTTGTTGCTAAAAACAATCTAAAGGCAACGAAAGAACTTTACGAAGGAAAACTGAATACCGAACGTGATGTCCTTACGGCCAAAAGCGAACTGGATAAAGCCCAATCACAATTGAGCCGTATTCGCGAGACCTATAAAATATATAGTCTCAAGCCGGGTGCTATTTACGAGGTCCGTTCTCCGATCAGCGGATTTATTATCCAGAAAGATATCAATCAGGACATGTTGTTGCGTGATGATCACACTAATAATATTTTCGACATTGCTGAAATCGACGAAGTATGGGCCATTGCCAACGTAAGCGAACCGGACATCCGCGATGTTGTCTTGGGATCAGATGCCGATATTACGACGCTTAGTTATCCCGATAAAGCTTTTCATGGAAAAGTGGATAAGATCTTTAATATCATTGACCCTGATACTAAAGCGATGAAAGTGCGCATTAGACTAAAAAATCCGGACTTCCTTTTGAAACCGGAGATGAAAGCAACCATCAAATTAAGCCATGAAGAGAGTGAACGAATGTTGGCCGTTCCTTCGTCAGCTGTAATTTTCGACAAGAGTAAAAACTTTGTAATGGTGTATAAGAGTCGTTCTGATATTGAAACCCGCAAGGTGGAAGTTTTTCGTCAGGTGGGAAATGTGACATATATTAGTTCAGGTGTAAGTGCAGGCGAAAAAGTAATTACGACTAATCAATTGCAGGTTTACGATGCGTTGAATGACTAAGCCGGAAAGAAATTTCGGGGTTAGAAGCCCGTTTCTTCTCTGGGGTTTTAGAAAGAACTTAGTGTTAAAAAGTTAAGAATCAGCACATGAACAAGTTTATTAAGAATATTATAGCTTTCTCGCTCAAAAACAGGGCATTCACCTTCTTCTGGGTGGCCATTCTGGTGATTTCCGGAGTGTTTGCCTTTCGGCAGATGCCTATTGAGGCATTTCCCGACGTAACCAATACGCAAATTATCATTATTACTCAATGGAACGGACGAAGCGCCGAGGAGGTCGAACGATTTGTGACTACCCCGATTGAGATTGCTATGAACTCAGTCCAACACAAAACCAGTGTACGTAGTACCACTATGTTTGGACTATCTGTAGTGAAAATCATATTTGAAGATAATGTAGAAGACTTTTTTGCCCGGCAGCAAATTAATAACCAATTGCGGAACGTGGAGCTTCCTGATGGGGCTGAACCTGATGTTCAGCCTCCTTATGGACCGACAGGGGAGATTTTCCGATATGTACTGAAGAGTGATAAGCGCGATACTCGTGACCTGCTGACATTGCAAACCTGGGTTGTTGATCGTCAATTGCGTGCAATTCCGGGCGTTGCCGACCTGAATGCTTTTGGGGGAGAACAGAAAATTTACGAGATCTGTGTCGATCCCAATCGTCTGTCGGGTTACGACATTACCCCAATCGATGTATATGATGCTGTAAGCAAAAGCAACCTCAATGTGGGCGGCGATGTAATTGAGAAGAACGGTCAGGCCTTCGTGGTGCGTGGTGTAGGGCTGCTCAAGACAAAGCAGGATATTGAGAATGTAATTGTCTCCTACGTGAATGGAAATCCTGTTTTAGTAAAACATTTAGCCACAGTTCGTGAAGGCGCTTTGCCACGGGTCGGACAAGCCGGGTTGAATAACAACAGTGATGTCGTTGAAGGGATAGTCGTGATGCGAAAGGGCGAAAACGCACGAGATGTATTGGCTCGAGTGAAAGATAAAGTAAAAGAACTAAACACGAAGATTCTTCCTTCTGATGTGAAAATAGAGACCTTTTACGATCGCGACAATCTGATGGACTATACCACCCATACGGTGATGCATAATGTGTTGGAAGGTATTATCCTGGTTACGGTGATTGTCTTTCTCTTTATGGCCAACTGGCGAACGACGGTGATTGTGTCGATCATTGTTCCGTTGGCTTTACTTTTTGCCTTCCTCTGTCTGCAACTCAAGGGAATGAGTGCTAACCTCCTTTCATTAGGGGCTGTTGACTTTGGTATAATCATAGATGGGGCGGTCGTGATGGTCGAGGGGCTCTTTGTCATGCTCGACCATAAACGGGAGAAATTAGGTGTCGAAAAGTTCAATAAGCTGGCTAAAGGAAGCCTGATCAAGAAGGAAGGCGCCGAACTTGGAAAAGCGATCTTCTTTTCCAAGATGATCATTATCATGGCCTTGTTGCCGATTTTCTCCTTCGAGAAAGTGGAAGGTAAGATGTTTTCGCCACTGGCCTGGACACTCGGATTTGCATTGCTGGGAGCACTGATTTTCACGCTGACTCTGGTGCCGGTATTGTCCCATGTTTTACTAAATAAAGATGTAAGGGAAAAACATAATCCGTTTGTCAATTTCTGGAACAATATAATTGAAAAAGCCTTTATGTTTACCTTCCGTCACAAGCGGAAAAGCCTTTCGGTTGCTTTGGCCATATTAGTGCTTTCGTTGCTTTCCTTTAAATACCTTGGTTCAGAGTTTATGCCTCAGTTAAACGAAGGTGCACTTTGGGTGGAAGCGAAATTTCCGATGAGTCAAAGCCTTTCGCAGACTGTCAAAAAAGTCGCAGTATTACGCAAGGAACTGGAGAAGTTTCCTGAAGTAAATGGTGTGCTTTCGCAGACCGGACGGAGTAACGACGGTACCGACCCCAGTGGATTTTATTACGTGCAAATGCAGGTGAACCTAAAACCCCGCGATGAATGGAAGCGTAAGATTACTTACGATGAATTGGTGGACGAAATGGATAAGAAACTGGAGAAATATCAGGGTATTAATTACAACTATTCGCAACCGATTATCGATAACGTAGCCGAAGCTGTAGCTGGTTTTAACGCTGATAACGGAGTGAAAATATATGGTGATGACCTCGATAAACTGGATGATATCGCAAATCAGGTGATGGCCAAAATGTCGAATGTGCCTGGTGTGAAAGATCTGGGAATTATGCGGAATCTGGGACAACCCGAGGTGAGTGTAGTTCTTGATAAAGAAAAAATGGCAACTTACGGGGTCACGGCTTCCGATGCACAGGCCGTGCTTGAAATGGCATTCGGCGGAAAGACGGCTACCGAGAAATACGAAGGCGAACGTAAGTTTGACATTCGTGTACGCTTCGAAAAAGAGTACCGGAAAGATGAAAACGATATCGCTAATCTGAAAGTACCTACATTGAGTGGGGCTAAGATTCCGTTGAAAGAGATTTGTACGATTGAGAAACATACGGGTCCTGCATTTATTTATCGGGATAATACAAAACGCTTTGTCGGTGTGAAGTTTTCTGTCCGTGATAGAGATTTGGGAAGTACGATAAAGGATGCGCAAAATCGTGTTGCTAAAATCAAATTACCAGAAGGGTACAGCATCGGTTGGGCTGGAGAATTTGAAAACCAGGTACGAGCCTCCGCTCGATTAGCACAGGTAGTTCCCATCAGTTTAGTAGCCATCTTCGTGCTATTGTTTATCATGTTTGGTAATATCAAAGATGCTGCACTGGTGATTGCCAATGTGCCATTCGCCCTCATCGGAGGAATTTTGGCGCTGCATCTTACAGGGATTAACTTTGGTATCTCGGCAGGGGTAGGTTTCATTGCATTGTTTGGTATTTGTATTCAAAACGGGGTGTTACTAACCTCGCAATTCCACAAGAATATTAAGAGCGGATTGCATATTGATACCTCTATCATTGAAGCTGTCAAAGTACGTACCCGACCAGTGGTGATGACCGCACTGATGGCCTCCATCGGCTTGATGCCGGCTGCAATCTCTACCGGTATTGGGTCGGAGTCCCAAAAGCCGCTGGCTGTGGTGATTATCGGGGGATTGGTGACCGCTACCATTCTTACCCTGTTGATTTTCCCGATTATCTTCTGGATTTTCAATCGGGAAAAACATGAAATAATTGAATAATATCAAGTAATAAACTCTTCCAAAGGTTCAACCTTTGGAAGAGTTAGAACCTATATAATTTTATAGTTTTTGATTTGAATGTCCAATTTTCACTGACCTTTGAAATCTCTGTGAAGAGTTAGACCTATCACTATCTGAAGTGATGGGTTTCAAAGGATCTTTAGACGATTAATAACGAAATCTCAGGTCATTATTCTTTCAGAATTAAATAACATCAAATCAGTTACTTGAAAAGCCTATTAAGATTAAACTATATTAGATATTTTGCCATATTTGAGGAAATATGTACTATTGCACTTAATTTCGAAAACAGATAGTCCCTGAACTAATAATAAAGTGGTATTCGATAGTCAAATTAAGCGGGAAAAAATGCTTCTTGAGTCTTGTGAATCAATATATGTGACAACAGTATTTGTTGGTTGTGCTTTCTGTCCCTCGCTCTCTAAATCTAATTACAATCCTACTCTAAATCAATGAGTCATCATCGTCAGGTTTTTCAAGCAGATTCGCCTAAACGTGCCAGACGTTTTGCGGCGATTTTATGGTCTGCATTAGCAGTCGTGTTTTTATCGGTGGTTATTATTCTTTATTCGGTATTGAAGAATTCACAGACGGAGTTTCCCAAAGCTTTTGACAGGTTTTCATATCTTCAGCATTTAGTAAAAGCCGAAGATTCGCCGCTGTTAAGTAAGAAGGATAAAGCGACCCGTAAAGCGATTAAGCGAAAGCCCGCGCTCGGGTATCTGAACCGTTCTCAGTTTTACAAAAAGCGTATCAACAAGAACCAGATTCGTGCAGCTTTCTATGTAAACTGGGATAAACAATCTTTCTACTCGCTGAAAGAGCATATTACGCAGTTTAATATGGTTTTCCCAGAGTGGTTCTTCCTTAGTCCGACCAAAGATACCATTCAGACCAGGATTGATAATAAGGCATTATTGGTGATGCGTTACTACAAAACCGATATTGTTCCTATTCTTTCCAACTTTGTTAACGGTCAGTTTAATGGAGAGCGCGTACACCGCATCATTACCAATCCTGCCAAAAGGAAAGCTCTGATTACCGAAATCGTAACGAAGCTCAAACGTTATGGCTTCAAAGGAGTGAATATTGACTTTGAGGACCTGACCGAAACTACAGACGAATATCTGATTGCTTTCCAACGCGAGCTTTACACGGAGCTCCATAAGAACAAGATGATTGTTACTCAGGATATCATTCCGGGCAACATGGACTACAACTTGACGGAGCTGAAAAAGTACAATGACTATCTGCTGCTCATGGCGTATGACCAGAATTCTATGATGACGCAGCCAGGTCCCATTGCTGAGCAAAACTGGATAGAAGGAGTCCTTGACTCATACGGTAAAGATCTCCCGGCTGAGAAAACCATTCTCTGTTTGGCAGCTTATGGATACGACTGGGCCAAAGGCCGTCAGGGACGTCCCGTTACCTATCAGGGAGCCATCAATAAAGCACAGGCCGCGGAGGCGAAGGTTCGGTTTGATTCCATCAATTATAACCTTAGCTTTGAATATACCGACAATCAGAATGAGCCTCACAAAGTTTTCTTTACTGATGCTATCTCCAACTTCAACGCGATGCGTCTTGCTGTGGAATATGGTCTGGCCGGTACTTCGTTATGGCGTCTTGGTTCGGAAGATCCACGCATCTGGCATTTCTATAATAAAAATCTTTCTTATCAGGAACTGGAAGGAAAACCCTTCGATTATAGCCGCCTGAACACGATTAAGCCTACTCAAAATATCAATTATGTTGGGGATGGTGATATTCTTGATGTGGTTTCCGAGCCTCATCCCGGAATCGTGAAGCTCAATCTGAATGATGATTATGCGGTATTTGACAAAGAGGAATATGTAACTCTTCCTTCTTCGTATGTGGTTCGCCGCATAGGTATTGCCGATAAGAAACTTGTCCTGTCATTCGACGACGGTCCAAGTAATGAATATACGCCTAAAATTCTCGAGATTCTGCAACGAGAACACGTTCCTGCCACATTCTTTATGCAGGGGGAGAATATAGAGGTGAATCTGCCTATTGTAGAGCGTATATACAAGGCCGGATATGAGATTGGTAACCACACATTCTCTCACCCGAACATTGCCGAGATCAGTAATGAAAAGACCGACCTGGAGCTGAATGCAACGCGTCGTTTGCTTGAGTGTATCACCAAACGCTCTACCATTCTGTTCCGTCCGCCTTATGATGCTGACGTGGAGCCACGTGATTATCATGAGCTTCTTCCTGTAATCCGTGCCAAAAAAGAGAACTACATCACCGTAGCCGAGTCTATCGACACCCGTGACTGGGAAAAAGGCGTTTCAGCCGATTCAATCTTCGAACGTGTGCGTCGTCAAATCCAAAACGGTAATATTATCCTGATGCACGACGCCGGTGGTAACCGTAAGGCAACCATCGAAGCATTGCCCCGGATTATCAAATACTTCAAAGCCCAGGGATATACATTCACGACTGTTGCTGACCTGATTCACCAGGATAAAGATTTCGTGATGCCGAAGCTGGATGCTGATGATTTGTTTCTGTCGCGTTCCGACTGGTACATTGCCAACGGTATTTTCCTCTTTATCCAGGTGATTTTCGCCCTGTTTATTGTGGCGACTATTCTCTCGGTTTTACGTTTGATTCTTTTAGCCGTTTTGGCCTATATCAAAAAACGCAAAGAGAAGAAGTATCACGAGAACCTGCCTACTACCGCTGAGTTCTGTCCGAAGGTAAGTATTATCGTTCCCGCATATAACGAAGAGGTGAATATTGTCAGTAGTATGAATAACCTGCTGAAAGCTGATTACCCAGACTTCGAAATCGTATTTGTAAATGACGGTTCGAAAGACAATACCTTTGAAGTGGCAAAAGCGGCATTTGAAGGAAATCCTAAAGTGCGCCTTTACGATAAACCGAACGGCGGTAAAGCATCTGCGCTTAACTTTGGTATCGATCATGCAAACGGTGAGATCATGGTCTGCATAGATGCCGATACCCAGCTTTGTTCCGATGCTGTCAGCTACCTGATTCCGCATTTCATCGACGAAGATGTGGCAGCTGTTGCCGGAAATGTGAAGGTCGGTAACGAGGTGAACCTGCTTACCCGCTGGCAGTCGATTGAGTATATCACCAGCCAGAACTTTGATCGTCGCGCTTTCGACTTACTAAACAGCATAACCGTGGTGCCGGGAGCTAACGGTGCATTCCGCAAGACTGCATTAGAAGAAGTTGGTTTGTACACGACCGATACCCTGGCCGAAGACTGTGACCTGACTATCCGTCTGCTTCGTGAAGGATACCGCGTGGTAAATGACCCGAAAGCCAAAGCCTATACCGAAGCACCGGAATCAGTAAATATGTTCCTGCGCCAGCGTTTCCGTTGGAACTACGGTATCATGCAATGTTTCTGGAAACATAAAGATGTCCTCTTTAAAACCAAATACCAGTGGCTCGGATGGGCGGCATTGCCAAACCTGCTCTTCTTCCAGTTATTGCTGCCGATTATTGCGCCGCTGGCCGACTTGATCACCATCATTGGTATATTCATGGGGAATGCCGAAAATGTGTTGTGGTACTATCTGCTCTTCCTATCGGTAGAGATGCTTTCGGCAGCAGTAGCCTTCTCATTCGAAGGAGAAAACAAAAAACGCCTTGTCTGGCTGATCCCCCAACGCTTCTATTACCGACAGATTATGTATTACGTGGCTATCAAGTCGCTTAATAAAGCTATCCGCGGTGGAGTGATGTCATGGGGCGTACTCAAACGTACAGGTAATGTGAAGATGAAACAAGCGTAATAAGTTTTCCTTTGATAAATACTGAAACAGGCTGCTTCGAAAGAGGCAGCCTGTTTTGTTATATGAACCTGAAAAAGGTAATTTCCTTTTTACTCTTCTCCTTTCCCATATTTTATTTGTTTTGGTCACTTTAGAACCGTCTCCAGCTGTGACTTTTGCATTGCTCGACTAAAAAACTGCATCTCCCGGTCGAGAAACAGCATCTGATGAGTCGCTGCCTCATTGCTGAGGTTGCGTAACGTGCAATTGGGTCGCAACGCCTCTCCGGCCACAGCCAAACAAGAGAAGTATGAAGCGATGATTGCACAAACTATGTTTGCGATCAATCGCCTTTGGTCTTACGCAAGTACTGTGGGGGAAAGCGTATTATTGGCAAAACTGATTTACACGGAGAGAGACGTTCGGAAACTAAGAGAAACTGCTGTGGGTGGTGTTTGTAGCAATGTAGCAGATATCGCGGAAGAAAACCTGCCCCAAATCACTGAATATGGCTTTTCTGCAGAACTGTTGGCTCAGTTAAGACAGGCAAATGCAGATAACGATGTAATCTTCGCACCTAAACTCGCCATCGTAGAGCAGAAAAACGATACTGAAGGCATGGTTCCTCTTTTTGCAAAAGAAGACGGCATTCTGGCCAATCGTCTGGATAAAGATATTGAACTTTTGAAAAATTCGAATCCGGACTTCTATAACCAATACTTTGCAGCGCGTAAAATAATATCATCGGGATCGACTACTATGGCGATCAAGGGCAAGACTACCGATAAGCATGATGGTTCTGACATTATCGGGGTAACGCTGACCATTTCCGATGCCGGAAGCGCGGAAGCTGCTTTGGTGAAGAAGAATAAAACGGCTGGTTTTAGTATTCTCAATTTTAAAGAAGGACATTTCATTGCAACCGCCTCAAAAATCGGATATAAAGATGCTTTGGTGCCTTTTACTGTAGTGAAAGGAGAAATGACAACGCTTGTTATTGAAATGGAGAAGGCGTAAAGGTATTATAACGGACCGCCCCCGGGAAGTGATTTTCTTTTCGGGGGCGGTTGTCTGTTATAGGTTTTGAGGCTCTAACAAGGTTTTTAACCGGAAAAAATAATCTAGGATGCTCTTACCTTCATCAACAAGAAAGCGTTGTTTTTGTCCCTTTGGAACAAAAACAACGCTTTTTCGATTATCTGGAAATCACAATATTAAAATGTAACCGTCTTATCCGCCCAGACCACCAGATTGACACAATCAATCATGGTCGAAATGGGGCAGGCTTCCGTACTCTCCAGGTGTCTCGATTTGAGGCAGGTGCCGCACGCCAGTATTTCCCCGCCAATATGGACAAACGCCTTTAACTGTTCATCGACGTTGTATTTTTCATGAGTCAGTCCTTCGCATTCGACCGCTTCTCCCATCAGAAAAACCTTCACCTCGTGCCCCTGCTTCTTAGCAGTTACTGCAAAACGAAAAGCATTCCACGCTTTTTCATACTCTTTGGTTTCGATAATAATTCCGATTTTCATAAAATATGAATTTAAAGAGGTGGAACATCAATGTGTATAATCTAATATTTGAATTTCCTCACCGACTTTCTTTGAGACAGCGCTTCTTATTTGTTCAGCATGCGGACAAGCAAAGCCAATCGGTGTTCCTTTAAATATGCAGGAAGCAAAAGCAATGACCTCTGCACCACGTTCGACCATCATTTTAGCACGGGAGACAGCCTTCTTTCCAGGACAGCCGCCACAAGTAACAAATCCGACAACTTCTGATGCACCGGCTTCTTTAAATGCAAGTTTTCCCTCAGTCGCTACTTTAAAACAAGTTGTCCCCGGACACATATCCTCAGTCTGTTGACAACGAATAATTCCTACTTTCATAGTTTTCGTTTTTATGGTTTTACAATGATTAATCCAAAATGATAAGGTTCGAGAATGAGCTCTTTGGCGCTCGTGAATCCGGCTGCGGTAGCCCATTGGTGGCACTGAACCGGTGTGGGCCGGATATCCAGGGCTGGCCCGCGGGGAGTGACAATGTCGCTTCGCCAATGAATTATGCCTGCCTTGCCTCCGGGTCTTATGATACGGTGTACTTCCCGCAGTATATGTAGCGGATTGTCATGATGCAGGATATTAAACAGCATGACATAGTCTTCCGAATCGTCCGGAAGCCCGGTACCTTCAGCTATAAAGTCTTTCAGGTGAGGTACAATATTTGAAATTCCAAGCTGCTCCGATTTTTCTTTCAAAACCTGAATCATTGACTCTTCTATATCAAACGCATGCACTTCCCCTTTTATCATTTGCGAGGCCGGTAAACTAAATGTACCGAAGCCACTTCCCAAATCAACTACCCGGGCCATATCTGCTGTCAATCCCATTAGCCGCAGGATGCTTTCCGGATTGAAAAAGGTTGACCACATGGATTCATCAGGCATGCCGCTGTCTCTGACTTTCATCGTGATTTAAGATTAATGGGTTTGCTGTGAAATATTTGAAACACACTAAGCCGCAAAATAGTTCCTTTTGAATGCAAAGGCCACATTCACCAGCGCAATCATCACCGGTACTTCCACCAACGGGCCAATCACTGTAGCAAAAGCTTCTCCCGAATTGATCCCAAATACTGCAATAGCCACAGCAATAGCCAATTCAAAATCGTTGCTCCCAGCTGTAAATGCCAGTGTCGTCGATTTTTCATATCCTTCTCCCATCCATTTGGCTGCAACGAATGTGCTGAAAAACATGAAGACAAAATAAATGGTATATGGGATAGCGACTCTAACCACATCCATTGGCAATTCGATAATCTTTTCACCTTTCAGTGAAAACATAACGAATATAGTAAACAACAAGGCTATCGGAGTTACCCAGGATGCTTTCGGAATAAATTTCTCAAAATACCAGATACTTCCCTTTATGCGTCGAAGTATTAGGTTGGTCAGCAAGCCTGCTGCAAAAGGGATGCCTAAAAAGATCAATACCGTAACGGCTATCTCGGAAATCGACACCTCCACAACTGCACCTTTTAGTCCAAACAAGGGTGGCAAAAGAGTGATAAAAACATAAGCGTAAACAGAATAAAGAAACACCTGGAAAATAGCATTGAAAGCGACCAATCCGGCTGCAAGTTCAGGATCCCCTTTCGCCAGATCGTTCCAAACGAGAACCATAGCAATACATCGCGCCAGACCCACAAGTATTACGCCAACCATCAAGCCCGGATGGTTGTGAAGGAAAAGAATGGCTAGTAAAAACATAACCAACGGTCCTACAATCCAGTTCTGAGTAAGCGATAATGTGAGCAATTTCAAGTTCTTGAATACCAATGGAAGCTTCTCATATCTCACTTTTGCCAAGGGGGGGAACATCATAAGGATAAGGCCAATCGCGATTGGAATATTTGTTGTTCCAGAGCTCATAGAATTCCAAAAACCGGAAATGTTTGGAAATAAATAACCAATAATAACGCCGGCAAACATAACAAGGAAAATCCAAAGGGTTAAGAAGCGATCGAAAAAGGAAAGGTTTTTTGTTATACCCATATTGTATTGTATTTTAAATTATTCAACAATAGTATTTGTGATTCCATCTCGTTATATCGGTTTTATTGCATACACGGTAATACTGTAGATTCCAGCTCCGGACTGTTTAAATTCAGCCAGTTCCTGATTATTCAGATATTCGAGGTAAACAGAATCCGGAATTTCGATAACCTTTTCTTTCTGTACCTTAATATCTTCAAGCCCCGCCTTTTCAATTATTTGTAAATACTCTGCTATCTGAATAGCTCCTGATACGCACCCGGCATACATTTCAGCCGCATGTTGGAGTTTCTCCGGAAGCTCTCCCCACAGTACCACGTCGGAAACGGATAAGTGCCCTCCCGGTTTCAGAATACGGTAGATTTCACTAAAAGCTTTTGCTTTATCCGGAACCAGGTTAAGGACACAATTGCTGACCACTACATCGGCCAGATTGTCAGCCAGCGGTATTTCCTCGATATCTCCCAGAGTAAATTCAACATTGGTATAGCCCAGCTTTTGGGCATTCTGACGGGCCTTTTCGATCATCGCATCGGTCATGTCGATACCGATTATACGACCCTGCTCACCGGCTATTGCCCGCGCGACAAAGCAATCGTTTCCTGCGCCGGAGCCCAGATCGACAACGGTATCTCCTTCCTTGATTTGCGCAAACTCAGTCGGCAATCCGCAACCCAATCCCAAATCGGCATCAGGCGCATAACCGGACAGGTTCTCATAATTGTCGCTAAAGGTTGAATAGTCTGCTTCGGTTGAACAGCAACTTGGACTACAGCACGAGGCTGCACCCGTTTTGTCGCTTTGCTTTGCGATCAGGCTATATTTATCCTTAACGATCTTTTTCAGATCATGTGGTTTCATAGCTGAGGTTTTATTTGTTCTATGTAAAGTTTGTAGAATCCTTGTTTGATCTCATCTCGTACACGACGGAATTCACTCCAGATGTATTCCTCAGTACCTTCCACGTGTGAGGGATCGTCGTATCCCATGTGCAGGCGGTGTTTTACCTTCCCGATAAATGCGGGGCATACCTCATTGGCTCCACCGCAAACGGTGATTACATAATCCCACTCTTCACCCAGGTATTTTTCCACCGGATCAGAAGTATGGTTGCTGATGTCGATACCGGACTCTTTCATGATAGCCACAGCTTTTTCATTTAACTTACCGGCCGCTTTGGTCCCGGCGGAACATACCGTGATGTTTTTATCAAAGGATTGTAACCATCCGTGAGCCATCTGGCTGCGACAACTATTGCCGGTACAAAGAATTAGAACTTTCATAGACAGACTTATTTAATTATTAAAGATATTCTGATAATCAATAATAAAGAGATCGACTTTACTCTGGAAGAGAAAGTCATGATTGGAGCATATTTTGAAGTATATATGTAATTATTCCCGCGAAAAACCCAAGCAATGCGATAAAGCTGATTTTCCTCAGGTACCACATGAAGTCAATTTTCTGAATCCCCATAACAGCGACGCCGGCAGCTGAGCCAATAATAATGGCACTTCCTCCGGTTCCGGTGGTCAATGCCAGAAATTCCCAAAAATAGTGATCCGTTGGATAAGTCGATAAATCGTACATTCCCTGTGTCGCCGCTACAAGCGGAACATTATCCACGACTGATGAAAGCAATCCAAGCACAGTGCCGATTAAAAAATCGTTATGCAGGATATTTGCCAGAACAGTTGCCAGCGACTTTAAAATATCAAGTGATTGCAACGCCGCTACCGATAGCAATATACCGAGAAAGAAAAGTATCCCTTGAGAGTCTATTTTCTGTAAAGCATGGGCAACAGATAAACGTTCCCTTATTTCAGGTTGCTTTTGGGTATGTAACGTAGAGGTGATAGCCCACATTATCCCCAGCGAAAGCAACATTCCCATAAAAGGTGGCAGGTGTGTCAGTGTCTTAAAAACAGGAATGAACATCAGTAGTAACAATCCCATTCCCAGCACAATCCGGCCTTCAGTCGAGTGGCCCTCGGTCTGTTTGCTTTTTTTTTCAAAAGTCTGTCCCCTGAATCTGTACATTAATAATGCAGTGGGTACTGAGGCTACAATTATGCTGGGCAGAATCAAGACTTTGATAATATTAAATGCCGTAACCTGATTTCCGATCCATAGCATTGTAGTTGTAACATCTCCAATCGGAGACCAGGCACCTCCTGCATTGGCTGCAATCACAATCAACCCGGAGAAATATAGTTTGCTTGTATTGTCATGTATGATTCTGGAAACCAATGATACCATAACAATGGCAGTCGTCAGATTATCCAACAGGGCAGAAAGGAAAAAAGTAAATACGGATACGATCAGGACTAACCTGCTTTTGTTGGTCGTATTAATTCTTTCGGTAATCAAGTCAAATCCACCATGCAAATCGATCAATTCGACGATGGTCATTGCTCCCAGAAGAAAGAATAGTATGGACGATATTTCACCTAAATGATGCAGCAGTTCTTCAGTCTTCATTTCGACAGAAGTTGCCTGCATGAAGGTAAAAAGCCAGCAAATTACCGCCATGATTAGTGCCGGTGCTGCTTTGTTGATCTTTACTGAATGTTCGAAAGCGATTGTAATATATCCGATAATAAAGACAACTATTACTATTGTGGTTATCATGTATTTACCTTTTAAATTATGATATTGAACAGATATCCCACAAGCATAATGCCTATGGCAACGATGGAGACGAAGGTCAGGATTAATGGCAGTTTTAGCACCTTCTTAAGTATAATGACCTCCGGCAATGAAAGTGCAATGACCGACATCATAAATGCCAGTGCTGTCCCCAATGAAGCTCCTTTTTCCAGTAAAACAGAGACAATCGGAATAATTCCCGCCGCATTGGAATAAAGCGGAACACCGATTAACACGGAAAGCGGCACGCTGTACCATGCGGATTTTCCCATCAATGCCGCCATAAAGTCTTCCGGTACATATCCGTGCGCTCCGGCTCCGACAGCTATTCCGAGTAGTATATAAATCCACACCTTGCCCACAATCTCCCTTACGGCTGTGTAACCGAAGGAAAGCCGGGCGGAAAATGGGATTCTATGATTTTCTTCGTCCGGATTTCCAAAGTGAGCCTGGTAAACCCATTCCTCCACCCATTTCTCCAATTTTAAACGGCCAATGATATATCCCGCCAGAATTGCAATTGTAAGTCCTGTAATGACATAAATGAAAGCCGTTTTCCATCCAAAGAGTCCGAATAGCAGGATTACCGCCACCTCGTTAATCATCGGCGCTGCAATCAGAAATGAAAAGGTGATTCCCAGTGGTACACCCGATTCCACAAAGCCCAGAAACAGCGGAATGGCCGAACAGGAGCAGAATGGGGTAACAATCCCCAGCAATGCCGCCATAACATTACCGGTGAAAGTCTTTTTGCCGGTCAGCATTTTGCGCGTTCGCTCCGGTGAGAACCAGGACCGGACAATCCCAACCACAAAGACAATTAATATCAATAGCAGCAGCACCTTGGGAACTTCAAAAACAAAGAAACGAACCGCTTCGGTAAAACGGTTGCCGGCCTCCAATTTTAACATGTTATCTACCAGAAAATCAGCCATCGGTTGCAGGTAATGATAAACCAGTCCCCAGATAGGTAAAAGTATGACCGGTAGCCAGACTTTATTTTTCAATGTTGTTGTAATCATAGTCATTTCGATAAAATCCGAATTGTCAGTGTGAAAAAAGATCAGAGGTATCCCCGTATGATAGAGTAAAAACCGACAATCATAAACAGGATGGCAATTACCCGGCGAAACCATATTTCAAAAACCTTCACTTTGTCATAAAACCGGCTAAGTCCTGATACGGCATAGGCCAATACCCAGGAAAACAGAATAACCGGAATACCAGTTGCTATTGCAAACACAACCGGCAGATAAAGCCCGGAGCTATTGGCGATTGTCATTGGAATCAACATCCCGAAATAAAGGACTCCACTGTAAGGGCAGAATGCCAATGCAAATATCATTCCTAATAACAGGGCATCGTAGTAGTTCCATCGTTTCTTCTGCTCCATACGGGCTTGTAAATTTTGTAACCCAGGAAAAGCGATCCTGAAAACTCCAAGCATAAAAAGTCCGATGACAATCAGTAACGGTCCCAGCAGCCGCTCTCCGTATTGCTGGAGAAATCCCGAAAAGCGGAATTGATTGGCTCCCAGGTAAATTATTATGGCAATTCCCCAATAACTGATTGCGCGCCCGAGGGTATAGAACAATCCGTTGATAAATACCCGGTTTCGGTTTTGCAGGTCTTTGCTGATAAATCCGACTGCAGTGATATTGGTTGCCAATGGACATGGACTGATGGCCGTCATCAATCCCAAAGCCAATGCAGAGAGCCAGGGCATCGTACTGTTTTCGAGTAATGAATTCAGAAAATCCATCTTACTTGTTTTTCAGGAGTTCGTCCACTTTTTCTTTGATGACCGACTTGAATTTTTCCGGATTGGAACGGGCATAGAGAAATCCTTCATTAGTGATATTTATCTTATTGTTTCCTTTGACCAGAAGTAAAGTCTGACCCGAAACTTCCAGCTTCTTTGCCAGAGCCTCACCAGCGGATTCTTCCAGATTAAGCGAACGAAAGGAGAGCAATCCTTTTTTTACCAGTTGGGGATAAAGGGTTTCCAGGTTCTTTTTTGCTTCCGCTTCCACCGTTTTACAGGTTACACAACGGGAGGTATAATGAAAATAGTAGGCTTCGATCTTATTTACTGTCCCGGATGATTTTACAACTCTTTTTGTCGTTTGAGCTGACAGCGGAATGGATATAATCGAAAATAGCAAAAGAAACGTTTTAATCGTTTTCATAGCAATGAAGTTTTATCTTGTTAGAAGGTTTTTAATTTCGTCAGCTGATGGTACCCGGCCTTTTACCATTACCACTCCATCAATAACCAGCGCAGGAGTGGTAATTACCCCGTATTTCATGATTTCCATGATATTTTCCACTTTTACCACTGTTGCATCGATGCTGTTTTGCTCAACTACATCTTTGACAACTTTCTCCAGTGTTTTACACTTTGTACAGCCTGTACCCAATACTTTGATTTCCATAATAGATTATATTTTAGTTGTTTCGTAATATCCCGAAATGCCCGGGCAAATTTTTTTATCGTGTAAAGAATCGTTCCAGCAAGATTTTGGCTTCTTCCCAGTTCTCCCTGTTGATGCAATATTTAATGTAAGGCGGATTGATTTCTCCCTGGATAAGACCCGCTTTCTTGAGTTCTTTCAAATGTTCGGAAAGGGTAGAACGTGCTATAGGCAACTCCTCAGCCATATCCCCACTATAACAACACTTATGTGCATTTTTAATCAGAAAATCAAGGATAAATACGCGTACGGGGTTTCCTAATGCTTTGGCATAAAGGGCTATTTTTTCCTGTTCATCAGTATAATATTGCTTCTTCATAAGTGGGTAAATCGAGTCATTTCGGGAAAATACGAAACAAAGATAGTAGATATACGTTTCGATTGTTCATAACTGACTGGATTTAACAGTAAAAAGTTTGCAAGTTTCTTTTGTTACGTAAGAAGACTCTATATACTCCTTGAATGGGTATAATAGTGGATTATTGAACAAATCCGTTTTTCATTACCTTTGCAGCCATGAAACAAATTCTCCGGACTTTCATTCTGTTTATATTGTCCTCTTTCCTTTTGGGAGGAGCTGTATTGGCAGTTTCCGTAAATCCCGATGAACTGGATGATTATCCGGTTACTCATCATGATGCGGGACATCCGGCAGGAGAATTGCAGCATATTCATTCGTTACACTTCGATAATCTGGTCTATTTTCATTCCTCTAAGAAAATCGCCTTTGAATGTTTCAGTGTAAAGGGGGTTCAAATCAGGGAGATAACATTTCCCGAACGCGATATTATCAATACTCTCTGGCAACCGCCCAGGTACAGCTAATCTTTTTATTCTACTTCTTGTTTTTAACCGTTTGTATCTTATTAATGACGCAAACGACTATTCTCTATTCACAAAACCTGAATTATAATGGAAAAAGAAAAGAAAAAAGTTGCCCTTTTATCTGTGTTTGCTGCTATATTTTTGACCGGATTTAAATTTATCATTGGTGTCCTGACCGGCAGTCTGGGTATTTTATCGGAGGCATTACACTCAGGCCTTGACCTTGTGGCCGCAATTATCACCTATTTTTCGGTAAATATTTCGGATAAACCCTCAGACCGAAACCACCATTACGGACACGGAAAGGTAGAAAATCTTTCAGCGCTGATTGAGACCCTATTGCTGTTGATTACCTGCGTATGGGTCATATACGAAGCGATTCACCGCCTTTCGACGGGGAAAATGGAAATCGAAGTGAGTGTGTGGGCTTATGTGGTGGTTATAAGCTCGATTGTAATTGATTTTACGCGTTCAAGAGCGCTGAAGAAGGTCGCAAAAAAGCACAACAGCCAGGCCCTGGAGGCCGATGCTTTGCATTTCTCAACTGATATATGGAGTTCGGCGGTAGTCTTGATCGGATTAGTTTGCGCTCAGTTCGGCTATTTCATTGCCGACGCCATTGCCGCGCTTATTGTGGCCGGGATAATTATATATGTATCCATTCAATTGGGCAGAAAAGCTATCGATGTGTTGCTGGATGCCGCTCCGCTGGACTTAATGGATAAAGTGGAAAAGATACTGAGCAAAAACAGCAACGTAAAATTCTTTCATAACCTGAAAGTCAGAACTGCCGGAGCCGATACCTTTATCAAATTCAATATTCACCTCGATCCAACCCTTGAATTTCAGCAGGTACACGAAATCTGTGATGAACTGGAGGAAGAAATTAAAAAAAATATTGAACGGTGTGAGGTATTCATTCATGCCGAACCACACCGTAGGAAATAGTTACGGGTAGGGTACGTAGAGACGCGGCAGGCCACGTCTCTACAATTATATCTAATCACAACGATTCCCACAGTTTGACAATCTCATCTCCCAGTGTCTCGCCTTCTGTTGGAAACCCCGGATGAAATCTCTTATCTCCACCTTCAGTCCACGGTCCCGTCTTATTTTCAAATACGATGAAATAAGGCGTGAGGCTGACCACAGTATGCCATACTCCTGCGGGAATCCACACCATTGTTTGTTCTTTATCCGTCATCACGATTACTCTTTCGATTGTCCCCTCTTCATCGAAAAGGACTATCTTGCCTTCTCCTTCAAGTGCAACGAATGATTCCCCTTTTTTGACAAGGCTACCGTCTGCTTTTTCCACCCAATGGATGTGCGGGCAGACGTAACTCCCTTTTGTAAACACATTAATCATTGAATGTAATTCCGCAGCGTGTGACGAGTGCAGCATTTGCAGGGTACGTTTGCGGACATTAGCATCAGCTTCGGGTTTAAGAGATGCAAACTCGCGGTTTGACCTTACTATCACATCCCGTGGTGATGGTTTTATGAGGTTTTGCGACATGACGTTGACGTTTATGTGAGTCGTGTTGGATTTATCTGAATGATCCGAGTAATAATTCTTTTCAAAAAAGATTTCGGGTTTCCTTCGGTTATACGAACGAAAAACATTTATATTTGCATTGAAAGCGAAATTGCGGCAATAGCTCAGTTGGTAGAGCTTTAGCTTCCCAAGCTGAAGGTCGCGGGTTCGAGTCCCGTTTGCCGCTCATAAAGACAACCGATGGGTTGTCTTTTTTGTTGAGAATCAGAGAGGAATAGCATAGTGTTTTTTGTTGTTGGAATATTATGGTGATGAAAAAAACATTATTACATCCCTTGTAATATTGTCCGTTTTTAGATTAGCATTTTTCCTCTGATCAGCTTCGTAATCCCCTGCATCCCATCTGCTGAAACCCTGATAATGTAAATGCTCTGCGGGAGATTTAATTTATTCAGGGAAATCGTTTCTTTTTGCAGCCCGGCATAGTCATATTGTTTTTCGGCTTTATATAAAACCGTTCCGGAGGGATTGCACAATTCGATCTGCGCTTTGCCGGAATTTCTAAGGCTGAATATTATCTTCACCTCATCAGTAGCCGGGTTAGGGGATAATGAAAGCGACAACTTGTCTTTACTGTCATCCGCTTTTATACCCTGGATTCCTGCCGCACTGACGGAGGTGTCAGGTACCGGTTGAAGAAACAGTAAAGAGTCGATAGAGTGGCTCCGGTTTGTGGAACTGCATGACCAGTGCCGTAGTTGACCAGTGTGGCTGTGGGTACGCCAAGTGAATCCAGTTTGGCCTTGAAACGCTTGATTTGATCCTGATAATAAAGAGCATCGTTTGTATTGTAGAAGAAAAGTACCGGAGCTGTAGCAGCCGTTTGTGCCAGATATGCTGACCCCTGAGATTGCCATAGAGCATAATTACTAGCCAAAGGCCCCCAGACCAAAGGACAATTGGTCAGAAGATTACCAGCATCACTTTCCGACGCATTGTAAATCTGTATATAATCAAAAACGCCCGAACCGAGTGCCGCAGCCTGCACATCATCAGAAATACCGGTGTTAAACCCTGCATTCTCAAATTCGGGAACCGTACGGTTTCCGACAGCCATTGATCCGGCTGTTGAACCGCGTGAAAATCCATAGATTCCGATCTTCCCCGAGAGTCCAAGTCCTGCCCCCAATGCGCGAAGGGTACGGACGGCTGATTTCACCTTTCGTGCGGCATCGGGGTTTGTCTCGTATGATCCATACGCTTTATTATTTGTCGCATTAGCCGGTTTTCCGTTTCCCCAGGGACAATATTTGGGATGGTCGGCCATCGCCCAGGCAATACCATTGGCGGGAGCGCCTTCCAGAAACGAATCCTTAAAACCGGCCAGTGAATTGCCCAGATTTAACCGCTGGTTTTTGTTGGCATCTCCGGGATAGCTATTGGAATAAGAGAAAGATAAAACAACAGGCACAGTCACGGATGCATTTGCCGGATAAATGATATCCATGCGCAACGAATCTCCGACAGTATAGGTTGATGAATAGTTATAAACGGCGGGGTCATCCACGAAGTAAGGAACATCACGCGAAATCCGGTATCCTTCAAACAACACATACGCTCTGTATTTGGAGCAGTTGGTAAGCCCGCAAAACGATCCGTTGAATATTGCATCATTGATTGCGATAATGTCTGCATTGATGGCCGGTGTAACAGCTTTAGTACTGTTGGCATAGTTTAGTTCAATGACACGGTAGCCTTTTGAAAGCAGCCAGGCCACATCTGTAGCATTACTGTTTCCTCCGATTTTATGAAAGCCGAGGTTCTCAAGATAGACCACAGTCATGTAATTGCCATTATAATCTTTGGCGGGAGACGGAGATTCCGTTGTGGTGTAAGTGATATTCCCTCCTGTAACACTACTGGTCCAGTTGCCAGTTGCTGCATAAGAAATGGAATAAATGTTTACCAGAAAAAATAGCAGAAGCATTAATCTTGCTTTTCGGAAAGACATTTTTCCGGCATGTTTTCCGGGTGATTCTATTGCATTTAAAGAGCAGAAATTAAAGGCTTTGGTAGTGTAGGTTTGCATGATTTTATTTGTTCGGTCAATAGTTTTGCAATATTACGATAATTCCTGAACTGGAAAGGTGAGTCAAATGATTTATATCTAATCAAATTGATGGGATTTTTATGTTGGAAGCATTCGTCGCAGTGCGATAGCCACATATGAGTTATTGCTGATATATAAAATCAATCTTTGTCCGGTCTTTTTCCGGATTAAGGCCGGAATTTGATAATTAGTAGCGGTTTTCCAATAATTCGAAAAGAGAAGAAGGTGATATTTGCTGTAATTTTGATCTGTTAAATCTCACTTTAGACCCAGCGATTTTAATATGAAACAATTCAATAACCAGATTGCCGATGCCCAGGCAACTACTGTAACGCCTATAAAACCTGAAGACTTTAATCTTGATGAATATGCTGCATATGCGGAGACTCTGAATCAAAAGTGTGCCAAATTTTGGGTTGCCCAGTCTGGTGTGGTTGTTTACCGCAGAATGCGTGTGGCAGAGTGTTTTTCGTATGGTTGTCGTGACATGAAGCGTTCGCTCGAAAACCAGTTGGGCGCCCTGCATAAAAGTATGTTGTATAAGGCTGATGTCCCAAACTTTCTGGAACCGTGGTACGGGATCGGAACCATTGCCAGTGCTTTTGGTGGTGAATACATTTGGGAGGAAGGAAATGCTCCGGCTCTCAAGGCATCATTCAACACGATCGACGATGTTCTTGCCTATACTCCAAAGCCGGTGGCGGAAACCGGTATAGGAAGGTATACCCTCGATATGATCGACTATTTTATGGAGAAGACAAAGGGCAAAATTCCTGTTTCGCTCACCGATACACAATCTCCGCTCAATATGGTCGGACATTTGTTGTCGCTCGATCAGATATTTATGGCGATGATTCTGGAACCGGAGAAGGTTGTTCGTCTATTTGATATACTAGCCGATCTTTCCATCTCTTTTAATCACGAGCAGATGAAGCGGATAGGATCTGCATTGGCCTATCCGGGACATGGATTTGCCTCATCCACAACATGGAGAGGATTGGGAGTGAGTGATGATAACGCAATTATGATTTCACCTGAACTTTACACAGAACTGGCTGCTCCTTCTGTTGAAAAGATTTGTGCTCCTTTCGGCGGACCGGTTTTTCACTCTTGCGGAAATTGGCGCGGATGGATTGATGCCGTGTTAGGTCTGAAAGATATTTGTATGGCTGACGGAGCTTTCTCTCCCGAAACAGACCCCGGAGCAATAACCGATCTGGAGGCTTATCATCAGTTTGCCGGAACCGGCGTGGTACTGAATGCCCGAATTGTGGGCGACCTTAAAACGATCGAACAACAAATTCGCCGTTTATGGACACCCGGGATGAAGCTGTCGGTTGTTACTTATTGCGAAACGCCAGAGGAACAGGCGAAAGCTTATGATTTGATTCACGAGATTTGTCAATAATGGTTTCGCGATAGAGTTGACTACAATGTTATAGTAAAAAACAACCCGACATATCAATATGCCGGGTTGAAAACTATGAATGAATAGGTCTTTTCAATAAAAACAAAGTTGAAAAAGGGTAGCTAAAGTTTAGGTTAAATCATTGTGTGTCAATTAATAATTGACACTGAGTGATAAATCCTCATTTCTCAATTTTAATAGCCTTGATCGTCTTAAAATTCTCTTTTTCTACTGTAATCAGATATATTCCGTTATTTAGAGAAGAGGTACAGATGGGATTGTCACCTCCGTAAAGATTTCCTTCTTGTACGGTCTTTCCCGTACTGTTTCTGATTGTATAAGTTGCATTGTCCATATTGGGGAGCAGGCGCAATGAAATATAGTCTTTGAATGGATTGGGGGAAATTTTAATTTTCTGGTCTTCATTCGATATATTTTCTCCGGTGGAAGCTCCATTCATGTATGCGCTGAAATCAAAGTATTGTAATTTCGCCTTGATCTTGAGGAAAAGATAAGAAACAGATTCATTTGTAATATATCCGGTATTATCACTTTGTAGATGTATTCCTTCGGTTTGACCATTTACCATTGCAGATCCCAGATCAATTAATCTTTTATTTCCACTGAAGAACTGACTGCCTTTGTAATCAAATAAAAGTAAACAATAGCAGGGATATGCACCAGATGTATTATATCCGAGGAGCACGATATTTCCTGTTACGGGAGAGTAGCTGGCATCAGTAATCAAAAAGCCCGAATCATAAGTTTCTTTGGATTGAGCTTGCCAGGTACCGGCATTGGCTGAGAGGGTGTAGTGGCGTGTCATCAGATCATTCCAGTCTTTGCTGAAAATATGTAGTGAATCATGTGCAAAGATCATAGCTTCAGCATCGTAATTTGTCGTATTGGCCGCAACTGGAGTCAGAGACGACTGATCCGCATAGGAAAAATTGATAATTTCCGCAGTTACTGTATCATTTAATGTATTACGAATTTGCTCTTTGCTGATTTTATAAATACGAAGATCACTTCTCGCTCCATTCGCGTTATTCCCGAAATCTCCGATAAACAGATGCGTGTCACTTTGGGTTATTGCTTCCCAGTCGATATTTACAGAATTTTTTACAGTAATAGTCCGTAATATTCTGCCGTTGACAGGACTTATGGAGAAAATCTGGTTGGTATTTCCACTATCGTTGAATGTCCAGTACTGGCCATCAAAAACAACGAGACCGGAGGTTTCCTTTACCGTATCGCTCAGGTTGGTTAATGTTGTGAGAGTATAGCTGGTTTGTGAATAAACACATGATCCGTCATTTTCAGTGGCAAAACTGTTGTAGTTTGTTGCTCTCGGATCAGTACAGCCTTTTGTTTGAGAATGTCCGGCGAAGGAGATTATCGAAAAAGTAATGAAGAGTATTAGTTTTCTCATAGACCCTGCAAATTTAAGCAAGTTTTCTGGGGCTAATATGGCTTTAAACAAATAAAGAACACAGGATGGTTTCAAATAGTTTCATTGAAGAAACTAATTAACATTCTCGATTTGAGCCTGAAAAAGGTTTCTTCAGTTCTGTTTTACTGATTCGGATTGAGTTTTTTGTCATTACAATTAGGGTATAAATAAATTGACTCGGTATGTGTAATGTCAGCCGGTATAATCCTGCCCTATAAACATAGGGCACTTATAATAAGATCGTGGTTACCGGTTTGGATTATTAGAACCCTAAATTTAATAATGATGAAACAAAAACTTTACTCATTGATTTTTCTCTGCGGCCTTTGGGGCGGGGGAGTCTGTTCAGCACATGGACAGACTACGATGACCCTGAGGTTTCAGGATGGGACTGAAAAAAACACAGCCATCAGTACTGTAAACAAAATGATTCTGTCGGAAAGTAATCTGGCTTTGAATTATCTAAGTGGAAATAGTGATTCATATTCGCTTGGTTCAATTCAGAAAATAACTTTCAGTACACTGGCCGGAACAAATAATATACTGGCTGATAATCTGACAATGTCGGTTTGTCCTAATCCAGCCACTGATTATATTCTGTTGAAAAATGCACCAGAAGGTCAGTTAAATGCCATGGTGTATAGGATGGACGGTGCTGAAGTCATTAATGTACAGCTTTCCTCTTCATCGGATAAGATAGCTGTAAGCGGTTTAGCTAAAGGTTTTTATATTCTCAAGGTTAATAACAAGGCACTTAAATTCACGAAGCAATGAAAAAATCAGGATTAATACTGCTGAGTGTTGTGTGTCTTATTACACTCTTTGCGCAGAAGAAACTTTACATTTTTAAATCGGATAAATCAATACTTGAAGCAACCATTGCAGCTATTGACAGCCTGAAATTCAGTGCAGATCAGACGTTGCTTGATATTCATAATACGGATCAGACGATAACTTCAGTTGCCGTCGCCGGTATAGATAGCATAACTTTTGCTGATGCGGTGTCGGATACGATTACGATTACCTATTCAGGAAGCTCTGTTTCAGTGGATAATCCAATGGCTAAATATGGAATATCTGTTCTGTCTACTGGCGCTGATGTGGTTGTGAAATCGACTTTGCAAAATAATAAAGTCGATTATTTGGTAAAAGGTACCACAACTGACGGTTCTTTGAAAATCTACAGTGATTACAAATTTGACCTGATATTGAATAATGCCAATATTACCAATAACGATGGCGCTGCAATAAATATTCAGTCAAGTAAACATATAAAGGTGACTCTGGATGCCGGAACCACCAACTCACTGACAGATGGTTCTACGTATGCAACAAGTACCGAAGATGAAAAATCAACATTCTTCAGTGAAGGTCAGCTGGAATTTGACGGAACCGGAACATTGACAGTGGTTAGTAAAGCCAAGCATGCGATTTGTAGTGATGATTACATCAGCATAACAAATGGTTCAATCACTGTTTCAAGTGCGAAGAAAGACGGTATCCACGCTAAAGACTATTTCAAAATGAGTGGTGGTACACTGAATATTACAGCTACCGGTGATGCGATTGAGTCCGAAGGTTATATGCAAATCTCTGGTGGTGCGATTACTACAACCAATACTGCTGTTGATGTGGATGGTATTAAATGTGACAGCACTTTATCGATTACCGGAGGAACTATCAATATGACTGTTGGCGGAGCAATGGCAAAAGGTATAAAGTCTTCTGATAAAATGACTTTAAGTGGCGGTACCATTACTGTAAATACAAGTGGTGTAGCCGTGCTTGAAACATCCGGTCTGGGAACTGATCCTTCATATTGTACCGCTATCAAGAGTGATAGCACAATTACCTTGAATGGGGCAAATATCACGATCACCGCAACAGGGGTAGGTGGAAAAGGTATTTCTTCAAATAAAGATATTTATATGACTGCCGGAACTGTAAATGTTACTACTTCCGGTAATGGAGCGACATATACAAATCCTCTGGGTATAACAGACGGTTATGCTGCCTCCTGTATGGATGCGGATGGTAATATAAGCGTTATCGGAGGTAGTCTTACAGCAACATGCTCGGGCACAGGAAGTAAGGGCATTTCAGCTGATGGCAATCTGACATTCGGCGATGTTACAAACTCTCCGACTGTAAAAGTAACCTCTACAGGTTCGAGATTCCTGATTTCAGGTACTACCGGTTACGCAACTGCAAACTACGCAAAACCAAAATGTATTAAAAGTGATGGTGTAATGATAATAAATAATGGTACTTTTACGCTCTCAACAGCTAACCCAGGTAGTAGCGCATTTGATAGTGACAGTACATTGTATTTCAAAGGTGGTAACGCTACAATTACTTTGGGTGGAAACCAGTCAAAAGGAATTAAGGCGACCCGGGCTATGACTTTGAGCGGTGGTACTATTATTGTTAATGCAACCGGTGGGGTTGAGCTAGAGACATCCGGTTCCGGTAAAGACCCCGCATATTGTGCTGCTGTCAAAGGTGATGAAGATATCGCGATATGTGGCAGTAATATTACTCTTACAAGTTCAGGTGCAGCCGGAAAAGGTGTTTCAGGAGACAAAAATATCATCATGACATCAGGTGTAGTAAAAGCGACTATGTCGGGTACAGGTGCTACTTTTACAAATTCTTCTGGAACAGCTGATTCTTATAGTGCGGCAGCGTTGTCGGCAGATGTAAATCTCAGTATTTTGGGCGGGTCGGTTACTACTACAAGTTCAGGATTAGGAGGTAAAGGATTGAAAGCTGATGGTATAGTTACAATTGGTGATACCAATAACTCTCCAACACTGAATATCACAACAACCGGCACAAGATTCCTGGTTTCAGGTACAGATTATTGCCATCCAAAGACTCTTGTAGCGACTGGGGCAATTACTATCAATAATGGAACGAATACCTTTACATCTAGTGATGACGGCATTCACTCCGGAACATCGATTACTATAAATGGTGGTAATAACAATGTTACAGCTTCGTCAACAACAGCCGGAGTCGGAGAGGGTGTTGAATCCCCTTTGATTACATGTAATAGCGGTACAACTACCATCAATGCTTCTAATGATGGCATCAATGCTACTTATGGAACGGTGAGTGGTGGAACGGAATCAAATGATGGCAGTTATTTCTACATGAAAGGTGGTATTATGGTTGTGAATGGTAGTGATGCAGTCGATAGTAATGGTAATGTAGTTGTTTCTGGTGGTTGTTTGATTGTGAATGGACCATCCTCAGGTGTGGAAGAAGGTATAGATTTCAATGGAACATTTAATGTTAATGGCGGTACTATTATATCTTGCGGATCGAACTCAAATATGACAAAGGCGATGAGTACAACATCAACACAGTCGGGGATGTATATAAAATCAAGTTCTTTGATTTCATCATCATCTTTATTGCATATTGAGAATGCTAGTGGGACAGAAATGATTACCTTTAAGCCGAAAAATGGAGGTTATTATTTCCACTTCTCTTGTCCAAGCCTGGCAAAAGGAACCTCTTATAAAATCTATACTGGAGGTACTTATACAGGTGGAAGTTTTGTAGGTGGTACAAGCGGTTACGGAATGTATGCCGGAGGAGTGTATTCAACTTCAGGTGCAACGTTGAAATCTACAACGACCTTGTCCTCCTCAAGTACTGTGAATACAATCTCATTCTAATGAATTCGATGGAGTTTCGGCTCTAATAGATAAAGAAGTGATTTTTTATGGTAGGTACGACTTGATCTTGAAATGCTGCTTTTTCAAGAAATATAGTCAGACATTCATGGATAGCTGCGTTGTGAAACGTGGCTATCTTTCTTTTTAGGTGTAAATGAAATTGCGCAAATCAAACTTTGTTTCAAGCTTGATTTGCGCATTTAAAATATCGGCAAAATTTCTTTTTAATCTCTGAGGTATTCGCAGAATTCCCGGAAGTTCCGCTCAAGCAGGAACATGTTGTCTGCCATAAAACGGAAATATTCACCCCAGTGATTTCTGCGGTGGAAATCAATCCCTGTCTTTTCAACAAAAATACGGGCAACCTGTTTTCCATAGTCAAGTTCATAAACCAGTTCCCATATAAGTTCTCCTTCAGGGAAATCCTTTTCCAGCGCCTCTTTGTACCAACCGATTCGCTCAAACATTTCCATCCGGTCGCTTTCGTTACGGTGGTTGATTTCCAGAGCAACAATAGCTCCCCGACGGGAAATATCAAATTTAAGCTCTACGTCTTTTACCTTAGTGTCGTAGAGCATCCACATCGGTTTACGTCCACGTAGAAAGGGTTGAACTTCACAGAAAGTGGCAAAACTTTCCCAGAATTCGGTCTTCAGTTGTCTAAGTTCTTCTTTTGAATACATAAGCAAAAAAATCCCCCTGCCGGAAAGCAGAGGGATTCTATTTTGAGATTGTGGTATTTATTATTTCTCGTAGCTTTCGTTGTGAACGTTTTTCACTGCGCGTCCTGAAGGGTCGTTCAGTTTTTTGAATGATTCGTCCCATTCGAGAGCGATAGGAGTACTACAAGCTACTGAAGGTACAGAAGGTACGGTTTTTGCTGCAGTTTCAGAAGGGAAGTGCTCTTCGAAAATACTGCGGTAATAATACTCTTCTTTGTTCATTGGTGGATTGATCGGGAAGCGTTCTGCTGCGTGAACCATATCTTCATCGCTTACACGCTCAGAAGTGATTTGTTTCAATGAATCAATCCAGCTGTAACCTACACCGTCAGAGAATTGCTCTTTCTGGCGCCATACGATGCTTTCAGGCAACATATCTTCGAATGCTTTACGAACCACCCATTTCTCCATACGACCGTTTTTGATCATCTTGTCATCCGGGTTGATGCGCATCGCTATATCCATGAACTCTTTGTCTAAGAATGGAACGCGGCCTTCAACACCCCATGCTGAAAGTGATTTATTGGCACGAAGACAGTCGTACAGGTGCAGTTTGCTCAACTTACGTACAGTCTCTTCGTGGAATTCTTTCGCATTCGGTGCTTTGTGGAAATAGAGGTAGCCACCAAAGAGTTCGTCTGCACCTTCACCTGAAAGTACCATTTTGATACCCATTGATTTGATTACACGGGAAAGTAGGTACATCGGGGTTGATGCACGAACGGTTGTTACATCGTATGTCTCGAGGAAGTAGATCACGTCGCGAACTGCGTCAAGACCTTCCTGTACAGTATAGTTGATTTCGTGGTGAACGGTACCAATGTGGTCAGCCACTTTTTTGGCAGCAATTAAGTCCGGAGCACCTTTCAGTCCTACAGCAAATGAGTGAAGCTGTGGCCACCATGCGTCAGACGTTTGTCCGTCTTCAACGCGTTTGCCTGCATATTTCTTAGCAACCGCTGAAATGACTGATGAGTCAAGACCACCAGACAGCAAAACTCCGTAAGGAACATCAGACATCAACTGGCGATGAACTGCATCCTCCAATCCCTGACGTATTGCGTCAATGCTAGTTTCGTTGTCTTTTACGTTGTCATATTCCATCCAGTCGCGGCTATACCAACGAACCGGTTCGTAGCCGTTTTTGCTGTAGATATAGTGTCCCGGAGGAAATGATTCAATTTTAGAGCAAACTCCTTCCAGAGATTTCAGCTCAGAACCGAAGTAAAACTGACCGGCGTCGTCCCAACCGATATACAAGGGTATAATACCCATGTGGTCACGGGCGATCAGGTAACAGTCATTTTCAATATCGTAAAGGGCAAAAGCAAAGATACCATTCAGGTCTTCCAGGAAGTCGATTCCTTTTTCACGATAAAGAGCTAAAATGATTTCGCAGTCAGAGTGAGTAAGGAATTCATAGTCTGGTCTTGCATCTCTCATTGCCTGGTGGTTGTAAATCTCACCATTTACAGCAAGTACAAGTTTACCGTCTTTAGTATATAATGGTTGGCCTCCCGATTGCGGGTCAACGATTGACAGGCGCTCGTGAGCCAGGATTGCTTTATCGCTACAATAAATTCCCGACCAGTCGGGCCCGCGATGACGAATTTTCTTTGCCATCTTTAACACCTGATGACGGAGTGACTGTGCATCTGTCTTCAAGTCAAAAACTCCTACAATACCACACATAAAGTTTGAAATTATATTTTTTAGATAAAGGTAAAATTCAATTTTACTGAAAAGGCCCATCCCTAAGAGGGCAAAAAAAAGACGGACGTTCATGACTGAAGCCGCTTTTTCAATTCCGTGCAAAAATAGCGATTTTTGTGATAAAACAGACCTAAATCCTCATTTTTATAATTAATTGGTACGAAAAAAATGGCTTTTTGCTTGAATTCTGTCTTTTTGATAGTAATTCTGGCGTTTGGAATCGTTTGACTGACAAAATGATATCCAAAATGTGGAATAAGCTGTTTTGTGTAAATCCTTGGTCTGAAATAAGCTATTGTTATTTTCTGCAAATCTCTTTGAATGAACAATACGTACAATGCTCTTCAATTCCCGTCTGGACGAACTTTTTATCCAAATTGAATATTTCATCCAAACAATTCTTTAATCCCTGCTCAAAGTCGGCATATAATATGTTGAAGTCTTCCACTTTTTCTTTTTTTCCTTTTATTGCCGAAACAGCGACAATCGGGTCAAAATCACCGAAAATCTCCCGCAGATAGTAGATTCCGGGCGAAATATCAGCCGTTTTGTACTTGCGCTTGTATAGCCAGGCGTAGAGGAATACCTGCATGACTGCTTTGGGACGCTTCTTTTGTTCGCTGTTAAACAGATCGCTCAGTTCATTGAATGTGGAGACTCCGGCTCCGGTTTTGTAGTCGATGATGCGGGTAATTTCATTGACTTCATCCACGCGGTCAATAGAGCCTTTTAACTTCACAGTCAGGTCCGAATCGGTCGAAATAATATCTTCGATGCGTTCTTCGGAAGCGCGGTAGGTAAAAGGAGTAAGCTTGCGGTCGACTTCAAGTACTTGTTGCACATAACGTTTTAAAACTGCACCAATCAGGAAGTTATTGCCGGTCAGCTCTTGCGGTTTGTCAGTCTTGAAGACAAACTCCATAAACGCATTTTCTACCTCTTTATCCAGTAAAACATGATTTTTCTGAATGCCTTCCAACGTTTCCGCCTGAAGTACCCGATTTTTCATCGGCTCGTAGATGTTCTCCATGATGCGGTGAAACATGCTTCCGAACTGATTGGCTTCCAGCTCTTCAGAGACCTCTTCCTCTTCGCTGATTTTTTCGATTTCCTGAAAATAGAATTTCAGCGGACAATCGAGGTAAGTGTTTATCGCACTGGCAGATAATGCGCGGTCGCCACTTTCGAGAAAACGTTGCAGTTGTTGCTGGATACGCTCGTTCTTTTCTATGGCAATGGGGCGATTCTGGTGTAGGGAAATATCGTAGGTAATAAGCTTTTCTGCTATAGGCATCCGGTAATGATATTTCATCTGATGCAGATAGCGACTGACTTCTCCGGTCTGCATGCCTTCACTTCGGGTATCATAAAGCAGTGAAATGTTCTTTGCCCGGTAAATCATCCGGTAGAAGTGATAGGCATAAACGCTGTCCTGATGCTCAAACGTGGTCAGGCCGAAACCGACCCGCAAATTGTAGGGTATGAAGGAGTTTGTGGCTCCCCTCAACGGAAAAACGCCTTCATTCATCGAAAGAATAATGATGTTTTCGAAGTCCAGGGCGCGTGTTTCCAATACCCCCATCACTTGAAGCCCCGAAAGAGGTTCTCCCTGAAACGGAATACTTACCCCAGTCACCATCTGGCGCAGTAAACGGAAGAAAGTATCGGATGACATTTGTACATCAGTCTCGGCCATCACTTCGCGCATTCGACTGACCGTGATGTAGTAATGATAGATAAACTCCCGCTCCAGGTTGGACATAGTCATCTTTTCGCTTTCGTCCTCCTCATTCTCATCGTATTGTGCTTTGTAGTGCTTTTGTATTTGTTCCAATACTTCCATCAGGTAAGCGGCAATATCATCTCCCGACTTAACCGGTTTGAATATTTTTGACAAAAGAGGATTCTTCTCAAAGTCAGAGGTTTCGATAAATATCCGGTTGAATGACAGTATGTTTTGGTAAATCTTTTCGCAGGCCTCAGGAGCAAGATTGGTAATATAGCGGTGGTTCAATACCGGCAGCAAGAAACGGTAGTAGAAAGCCGGTTGCTTCCGCACCATTCGCCAGTTTTCCTGCATGGCAAACAGGTGCTCCATCAGTCCGGCAATCGGAGAGGAGGCGAGGGGATAGCCCATCGTGACATTGATGGTGGAAATACTTTCCGGAATGGCGTAGAGCGTGGGTAGCAACAACTGTTCGTCGGGTAGGACGATGGCCGTATTTATTGCCTTTTCCGTGTCGGCAATATGGCCATCTTTTATCCACTTTTCCACGATTTCATAGACCTGTTTGGCCAGTCCGGTGGCTGATGGAATACCAATCAGCTCAATGTTTGGAGTCGTAGTCTCTTTATCTTTGGTAATGGTAAGCAATGAGGGAAACTGACGGCTGTATCGGTTGATGAACAGCGAAGAACGGTTGTCTTCATCCACCACTTGAGGAGACTCAATGTCCCAGTAGAAGTCGGCTGCTTCTTCTTTTTGCAAATATTCAAGCAGGATTTCCTCAGTGCGGGAAAGTGCATTTAACCCTACGAATATGATTTTTCCTTTAGGTAAGTCCAATGCTTCCTTATGAATGATACGTTCTGCCACTTCCCGGAAAATCATTCCTTCGTAAACGTTGTTTTCAGTTTCCAGTTCTTCGCGGAATGCCTGGTAAAGCGGGTAAAGAATCTCCCAGGTTGACAGGAAGTCATCTTTGGTTTTACCTTGCTTCTCGGGGCGGAAATTGTACCAAAACTCCTTGATTGCGGCAATTTGCTCTTCCGTTAATCCATCCAGTCCGTTATCGATTTCCTTTAAATCACGGATGTTGGAAAAAAGCTGGCGGGCATTTACCACATATTTATCCACATCATCAAAGTCATTGAGAATCATCTCTCCCCAAAAGGCAAATTCATCGAATGTTTCACTGCTTTTGGAAATGGAGATGTAGAGATGGTATAGCTTAAACAGCAGGTTGATACGGTCACAGACCCTAAAAGAGGTAAATGAACGAAAGAGATCGTTGACGGTTGTAATTTGGGGTGAAAACATCGGCTTTTCCGACAGCATAGCCAGGTATTTCTGGAAAAAGATTCCGGCACGTCGGTTGGGAAATACAAATATTTGCTCGCTAATCGTATCTTTGTAATATTCGAGGTTCGCCTCAGCTACTTTATATAAGAATGGTTTCATGTGCGCAGTTTTGAGGCTGCAATTTATGAATATTTGCTCAGATTCTGGCTTTGTAGCAGGTTTGTAATATTTATTTCATTGTATAGAAACAGCATTCGGCATGACTTTCAATAGCTTTGCAATATAATCTTAATCATATTTACAGTTATGGATATTAACAGGATACTTGTCGTAGATGACGAAGAGGATTTGTGTGAGATTCTGAAGTTTAACCTCGAAAATGAGGGCTATGTAGTTGATACTGCCAATTCTGCGGAAGAGGCGCTGAAGCTTAATCTTCCCGAATACCAGTTGTTATTACTGGATGTGATGATGGGCGAAATCTCCGGATTTAAGCTGGCAAATATGCTCAAAAAAGAAGAGAAAACTGCTTCCATTCCCATTATATTCCTGACGGCAAGGGATGCTGAAAACGATATGCTCACCGGCTTCAATATCGGTGCCGATGATTATATCTCAAAACCATTCTCTATACGGGAAGTGGTGGCACGTGTAAAGGCGGTGGTCAGACGGGGAAGTTCAAAGGAGAAAGGCAACGATAAATCCAAAGAGGAAATCGTTCAGTATGACAACCTGGTCATGAATATCAGTCAGAAGAAGACGACCGTGGATGGTGAAGAGGTTTCTCTGACCAAAAAAGAGTTTGAAATCCTGAAACTTTTACTGGGGCAACAGGGACGGGTCTTTTCGCGCGAAGAGATTTTGTCAAAAGTCTGGACCGATGAAGTCTTTGTACTGGATCGCACTATTGACGTGAACATAACGCGCCTCCGCAAGAAAATCGGACAATACGGTAAAAATATCGTTACCCGACTGGGTTTTGGTTATTGTTTCGAAGTCTAAGTTGCTTTTTTGACTACAATTAATACTGGCAAATGAAACCATTCTTTAAGAAGAATTCCATGCGCGTGCCGTTTCATAAACGGTTGTTTATTACCATCTTTTCTCTCTTTTTTCTATTTGTGATTATTGTATCGGTATTTCAGTACCAGCGTGAAAAATATTTCCGTGAACAGATGCTGAGTACTACGTTGACCAAATACAATACGCTCATAATGTATGAGATACAAAAGAATGGAATCAGTAATGCGGCGTTTAATGAAATCCATCGGTTTATAGACCTTTCAGAAATACGAATTACCGTCATTGATTTAAAAGGTAAGGTGCTTTTCGACTCGGAAAGACATGATTTTTTCAATATGAGCAACCACCTTAACCGCCCGGAAATCATTGCTGCCCGGCAAAAAGGATATGGTTATGCCATTCGTTATTCCGAGTCTGTTGATCGTGACTTCTTTTATTCTGCCCAGAAATACGGCAATCTTTACATTCGGACAGCTCTTCCGTATAATACCCAAACAGTTCAGTTGCTACGACCGGATAACCAATTTATTTATTTTCTGGTAATTCTGTTCCTGCTAATGGTATTGACGTTGTTTCGATTTTCCCATGTGCTTGGCAAGAATATATCTCATTTGCGTGACTTTGCAGTGAGTGCAGAGAAAAACGAGTTGCGGGAGAATATGTTTTCTTTTTCGAATGATGATATTGGAGAAATATCGGAGAAACTGGTCAAGATATATCATCGTCTTGTCCGAACCAAAACGGCTCTTTCAATCGAAAGGGAGAAACTGTTTATGCATTTTCGCTTTTCGCGTGAGGGATTGGCTATTTTTTCCAAAGAGAAAAAAGAAATTCTCACCAACAGCCTTTTTATTCAGCACATTAACCTGATTTCAGATTTCCCGCTGGAAAATGCCGAGCAGGTTTTTCAATTAAAAGAATTTACACCTATCTGCGATTTCCTGGATGCAAGCCTTTCACTTCGTCAAAAAAGGGAAGAGGTGGTTTCTAAAAAGGTGAAAATCATGAAAGGTGGTAAATCTTTTGAGATTGACTGTGTGATTTTTGAAGATAAAACCTTTGAAATCTCGATATTCAACAATACTCAGCAGGAGGAGGAGAACCGTCTGAAACGACAGCTGACACAGAATATTTCCCATGAGTTGAAAACGCCTGTGAGTAGTATTCAGGGGTACATGGAGACGATTCTTTCGATGCCTGACCTTGACCCTGCCAAACGTCAGCTATTTCTGGAACGCTGTTATGCGCAGAGTAAACGATTAAGCTATTTGTTGAGCGATATTTCGATGCTGAACCGGATGGACGAAGCAAATACCCTGTTTGATATAGAACATGTGGAGGTTTCCAGAATAGTACATGATATTCATAATGAGATTCAGCTCGAGCTGGACAAGAAGAATATCAGTGTAGAGTTTAAAAACTGGCCCGAAAAGATTTTCATTGAAGGAAATTCATCGCTGGTTTATTCTATTTTCCGTAATCTGTTTGATAATGCCAGTACCTATGCCGGTGAAAATGTAAAGATTACCATCAGTTGCTACCGTCAGGATGCCGAATATTACTATTTCAGCTTTGCCGATACCGGCACCGGGGTTGCAGAAGAGCATTTGAATCGTTTGTTTGAACGTTTTTATCGTGTCGATAAAGGCCGTTCAAGGAAAATAGGAGGGACTGGCTTAGGACTTGCTATTGTGAAAAATGCAGTCCTTTTCCACAAAGGCGAGATTTCGGCCAAGAACCGGCCGGAAGGAGGTTTGGAATTTATGTTTAAGCTAAAAAAGAAGCTTGCCTGAGAAAAAAGACGGGCTCAGATTATTCCGATCTGAGTCCGTCTTTTTAATTATACGTTTTTAGCCGGAGCACCGACGAAAACCGAGTTCCCCGGAAGCGTTTCGCTTTTCATCAGTACAGAAAGCGGTTCCAGTACCGATTGGTCTTCCATTTTTGAGTCATAAAGCACCACCGACATACCGCCGATACTACAACTTTTTCCAATATCAACGTACGACATTTTCATTACCCTGTCTTCAAAAAGGTGGGTTTGTAGTGTGCAGTTATCATTGACGGTAGCATAATCCCCCATTTTAATCAGGTCAAATTCTGTGATTTGTGTAGTGTACATGCACACTTTCTTTCCGATTTTACACCCCAGCATTCGCAAAGGATATTTGATAAAAGGCGTTCCGGTAAGCATATTCAGGAAAAATAAGACCAGGAAGTTTTCATAAATACCGGTAATCAACTCGCTGCGCCATACATAGTTGCTCCATAGCGGTTTTTTCGATGGCTTATATTCACCGATAATAATCCATTTCAGGAAGGCCGTGATGATGGTTCCCAATAATGCTGCTCCGAAATATAAGAATGGGAACACCAGAAACAATTCCCAAAGCTCTTTCTCCACCTGAAGATAAGATACGACGTTTGTAATCAGGGCGGCACAGGTGATAAAAAGGGTTGCCGGCAGTGTAACCCGGAAGAATTCGATGGCATAACGTTGTACGAACAGGCTTCGGGTTGGTTTATAGGTTTGTTTGGCGGAGAAGTCTCTGTTTATATCCCGTTTTGGCAAATAAACCGCCGGAGAGCCAAACCAGGAGGTTCCATCCTTAGCCGGAAGGTTTTCGTCATTGACTTTGGATAAAACCCCAACCAAAACATCGTCACCTAACTGTGTTCCGGGGCTGATGACAGCACTATTCCCAACAAAAGTACGATTGCCAATATGTGCTTTGGCAATGGTAATATATCCGTTTCGCACGTGTGATGCACCCACGGAAACCGAGTCTGCCAGAAAACATTCATCACCGGTTACCAGCAAATCGGGAGAAATAAACTCAACCGTAGAAATCTCAACCCGTTTACCCATTTTGACACCAAGCATACGGAACCAAATCTGAAGGTAAAGTGTAGTATAAAGCGTTCCGATTACCTGAAGACTTAGTTTCATTAACTGGTCAAAGAACCATTTCTTGTAATAGAACAGCGAATCGACCGGATATCTGCCTTCTTTAATATTACCTAGCATCAACCATTTTAAGATTGTAATAATGACCGTCAGAAGCACAACGAATGAAACGCCGACCCCGATGGTTAACCAAAGGAAATGGTAGTTTTCGGATGCATAATCCAGGTGGGTAATCAGCATCATCCCCGGGAAATAAGCTACCATAGTAATCAATGGGATAATGAAGATGCTAAGTGTAAATAATACAAAGTTTCGGGCGGACCATAAATTTCGGCTACTCTGTTTCGGGTTAATGCCTGTTTTAGCGGCAGGTGAGCCTACCCAGCTTTCATTCTGAGGAATTGTACTGCCTTCGGGAATCAGTGATAAATCTCCGAGCGAAGAGTTTCGTTCCATCTTTGTATTATGTGCCAGACAGCATCGGGTTCCGACAAAGCAGTCATCTTCCAGTTGAATTGAACCGATATGCAGGTAGCCGTCCGCAATATTGTATCCACGGAGGTGTGTATCGGTACAAATACTGACGTTATCCCCAATTTTCAACAGGTCAAATGCGGAAATGGCAGAGGTGTTGATGTAGCCGTTTTTGCCCACTTTTGCACCTAACAGGCGCAGGAAAACATTCATGAGCGGAGTACCGGTGAAGTAATTTACCGGACAAACATTAATGATTTTATCGACGATCCAGAAACGGAAATAGTAGCTGCCCCACAGTTTGTATTTTCCCGGTTTGATGCGACCGATAACCATCCATTTAAATAGAATGGCAAAGATGGAAAGTACCGGCATCAGGGTAAAATACATCAGCAACATCATTCCGAGTGAATAAAGCAGACCGGTTTCAGCCTGATAATAGTAAGAGTAAACAAAGAACGGCCCTAACCACTCCATCCCGAAGAGCAGCAGGATAAAGAACATCGACACAGCCTGAAAGAACGAACAGGTATAGTAACTTCGCCGTGAAGGTGTGTGGATGTCTCTTTCTTTTTGTGTCTTTGTTTTGGGCTGTTTGGTTTCCAGTTCATTTGCCAGGTCTGACAGTATCGGGAATTTATAGACATCCACCACCGACATATTCTTAAACATCGGATTTTCGCGTAGCTCAGAAACAACAATAGCCGCCAGAAGCGAATGTCCGCCCAGATCCTCAAAAAAGCTGTCGTCCATGGAAATATCGTCCCGGTTGATGTTTCGGGCAATGACAGCAACCAATGCTTTTTCCAGATCCATCTTAGGTGAAATGATCTCTTTTTTTGCAGAATAGCCCAGTGGCGTTTTGGGTGTTGGCAGACGTTTACGGTCAATCTTTTGACTGGTAGTCATTGGTAACTCATCAATCATATCGAGAGTGGACGGAACCATGTAATAGGGCAGTTTCAATCGCAACAGATTGGCGATGCCTTCACGGTCGATCTCAACACTATCTTGCTTTACAACGAATGCTGCAAGTTGTTGCGTTTTTTCATCAAGCGCGACAGCAGCTGCCATTATTCCGTCACATTTAACTAAAAGTCCTTCTATCTCTGCCAGTTCCACCCTGAAACCGCGAACTTTTACCTGAGCATCTGCACGTCCTACAAAGATGATTTCACCGTTGGGTGCATATTTCGCAAGGTCACCGGTGCGGTAATAGCGCGTGGGCTTTCCGTTGTATCGGTCTGTTGTGATAAACTTATGAGTAGTCAGTTCTTCGCGATTGAGATAACCACGGGCAATGCTTTCCCCGCCAATCAGGATTTCACCTTCTGCATCGTTTTTAATTGGCATCAATGCTTCATCCACAATCAGGACTTCATAATCAGGCAATGCCCGACCGATGGTTACGGTTTCATCCGGATTCAAAATTGAATATGTAGCAATGACAGCCGCTTCGGTAGGTCCGTAGGTATTATAAACCTTTCGTTCCGGTTTGCACCAGCGGTGGGCAATATCAGACGAACAAACCTCGCCTCCGAAAATAAGAATTTTCAGCACCGGAATATCCTCTTTTACCATAGAAAGCAAAGTTGGAGCACAGGACAAGAAGGTTATATTCAGTTGATTCAGAATAGAGGCAAAGCGGTCTCCCGAACGCATAATGTCGAATGTGCCGACAATGATTGTGGCTCCGATGGAAAAAGGCACCCATATTTCCTCCACCGAAGCATCGAAGGAGACGGAAAATCCCTGCAAAACTCTGTGTGTATGATCTATCGGGTAGATTTGCTGTGCGCCCCGGATGTAATTCATCACATTCCTGTGTTCAAGCAAAACGCCTTTGGGCTGTCCGCTGGTTCCGGACGTGTAAATGATATAACAAAGGTCCGCGGATGAACGGTTATCTACAACAGGTTTGGTTGCCGGATATTTTTCCAACTCTGTGGATTGCCGGTCAATATTAAAAACCGGAAATTCTTCCAGCTGAATCGCGATTCGTTTCAGTATCTCATCAGCCGTAATCAAAAGTTTAGCGCCGGAATCCTGCATGATAAAATTCACCCGTTCGCCCGGAATCTCGGGATCAAGGGGGATATAAGCACCTCCGGCTTTCAATACGGCCAGCATGGCAATATAAACCTGAGCGCAGCGGGGAAGCAGAATCGCCACTTTTTCTTCGGGTTTTATACCGATGGATTGTAGGTAATTGGCAAGGCGATTGGCTTTTTGATCGGCTTCATCATAACTTATACGTGTTTGGCCTTCTTCGATAGCAGTTGAATTAGCATATTTCTCTGCTGTTAACTCGAATAATTCATCCAGGAAAAGATGCTGCTCGGAAGTCTCAGTTGCAGGTTGTTCCTGCAGGATTGAATCTAACTCCTTCATAATAAAAGGTATTTGTGTTTTATGGTTGGTTTAGTCGGTACAAAGCTGGTTTTTCAGATAAACTTCCGTGAAGTTAGAGAAGTTATTGGTAATTAGATAATAATTGAGGAGCAAAGTTTAGTGATTTTTGCCTTAAGATTGGCTTAAAATGATTGATCTCGATATACTGTCGTTCTTAAAATGATGAATCGTTATCTTTGTACCATGAATCAGACTCAACAGATCTATCTCGCGCCCATACAGGGCCTCTTTAATTACCATTTCCGTAAAATATTATCCCGACAAACCACCGGTTTTGATAAGTACTTTACTCCATTTGTCAAGACTCACGGGTTGGATCAGTATGAAGCCCGTGATTTTCGGGAGATTAAGGAAAGCATCGGCAGTCCGGTTAATACCATTCCGCAAGTAATGGGAAATAATCCGGAATTGCTGGTTTCCCTTTGCCAACGTATTCACGAGATGGGATTTAATGAAATAAACCTCAATATGGGATGCCCGTATCCTATGTTGGCAACAAAAAAAATGGGCGCAGGCATTTTGCCGTTCCCGGAGATGATTGATGGCATCCTGGAGGCAATCTTTTCCAAACTCAATATTGCTTTTTCGGTAAAAATGCGTTTGGGTATGGAGGAGCAGGCCGATGTGGAGAAGATCATTCCGGTATTGAACAGATATCCGCTGCATGAAGTGATTATTCATCCGCGTATCGGAAAGCAGATGTACAAGGGAGAGGTCAATCTGGATGCTTTTGAGCAATGTCTCGCGCAAGTGAAAGCGCCGTTGGTCTATAATGGCGATATCGTAAATGTGGAAGATTTCTCAGTGATGCAGCAACGTTTCCCGACGATAAATACCTGGATGTTGGGGAGAGGAGTGGCGATCAATCCTTTTCTGGCAGAAATGATTGTTTCACAAAAGCCGTTTGACCGTGACCGTTTTGCTGTGTTTCATCAGGAGCTTCTGGGGGAATATGCCTCTTCTTATACAGGAGGGGAGATGCAGACTATTCTGAAAATGACAGAGCATTGGGCTTATTTTATTCAGAACTTTCCCGGAATGGAGAAGAAATACAAGGCAATAAAGAAATGTAAGCGTATTGATCAACTGGAAGTCGTGGCACGGGAGATTATCTGGGACTGATATAACCCGCTATAGTCGGATAGGTAAATTTAAAAGCTCATGGTTAACCAGGGAAGGGTTGTCCATGAGCTTTAATTTTTCTATAACAGGGAGCTACTATTTTTTCTCAGTCTTTTTGTCATTTAAGATAGCATTCAGATCCACAACTGACAATATATTTTTATCTACCTGATAGAGGGCGTTGTTGAATATTTGAACGATCTTACCCAGATTTATTTCAGCGATACTTTTCCCTTCCTTATCAATGACGATGCTCTTGTCATTGTTTTTTATGATTCGATAGTTTTTGTCCTGGTAAACCAGAATGAAAAAATCACTCCGTTTTTGAGAGGAAACCTGATTGAAGTCATAATCGTAGGCTACGATGTTGTCTCCTTTATTGAGCAGATAAAGGTTGGTGCTATCCGATACAGTCAGGCTGACAAACGATTGATCGGCTTTTTGTTTGTACACCCGGGAGCCGATGAACATTTCAAACTTTTCATCTGATTTGAATTTAAATTCCTTTTCCCTGATGACTGAAAAATCCTTCAGGTTGTATTTGATCAGTTTCTTTGGAAAACAGACCAACAGAGTGTCTTTATCAAAGATGAATCCTTCCAACGGTTCTTTCTTTTTGCTCAGTAATATGAAATTCTCCTGATTACCATTGGTAGAAATCTTAGCTATATAAGGTTTTCCATAAGGGATGGAATAATTATACATTCCGCGTACCACTCCACAATTGATAAGTAAAATGGCCGAATCCTTTTTGTAAATGAAAGAAGAACTTGTCAGATCAGGATTGAGCGGAGATGACCATTGGATTTCTCCCTTTTTGTTGAAACACCATAGCTTGTCGCGGGATGCCCAGTAATATTGAAGAGAATCAATAAACACCGGCGAATTTATGTTGTGGGCATTATAAGTTGCTGTGCTCGGATCGGTTATATCCCAACCTTTTCCGTTCAAAATATTGATATAATGGAGTCCTTCCGATACTATAAAAAGGGTTGAGTCGGAATCAAAACGGATATTATACCATCCATAATAGCGGGGCAAATTTCTTTCCCATATTTTTTCACCTGTATTGAGGTTAATGCCTTTAAGATCAGGTGTCGGATTAACTGGGAGGAGCCAGCTAAGCGCCTGGCTCGGATAGCCTAATCCAACGTTGTTCTTGAAATCGGATAGATACAGCCTGTATTTTAATTCCAATTTTTCCTCTCCGGTTTCCAGATCGAGTTTATGCGCTTTGTTTTTCTTCCAATAAATTATTGTACCATTATTAGGAACGATATCATCGTTCATAGAATTGTACTTTTTAGTCCAGATGATTGTCTTTTTCCGTGTATCGTAAACCATAAATTTACTGTCATAGCCAACTGATGATATCCAGCCTTTGCTGATTTTTATTGTCATCAGGTTGGCGGTGCTGTCAATATCGTAATCAGAAATATTTTTCTGGAATATATACTTTGTTCCCTTGATGCTTTCTCCGGTAATCAGGTTTCTACCTGCCACAATTTCTTCGGATTGAAAATCGGGCTGTTCTTCCTGCGCCCTAAGCATGGGCGTCGTAGCTATTAGTAATAAGCCAATCAGTAATTTCTTCATTTTGTCTTTTATCTGTTAGTTAATTCGTTTGTATTTAGATGAATGGTTTTGTCTTTCGGGTTCTTAAAGTATCAATTTATAAAATGAGACTTTGAGTGAAACAGCCGGTTTCTGATAAGTTGTCCCAATTTGTAAAATGAGAACCTTTTCAGCCTTTTGAATGATACAATTCGCCACCTGTGACACTAATTTTATCTCGGAATCAGATTCTTAGGTACTCGAAAAAGTCCCGGTATTTGCCGGATGTAACGGCTGAATAACTTTATGTAATCCTCCGGCAAATCATGTTACTGATGAAAAAGCATTTGCTGATCCGGTGAAAATGATTTTTTCGATCTTGAGTTAGCTTTGTACCAGGGATAATCCATTGAGAACGGTTTTATTCTGAACATGACCTAAACAGACATATAACCCTTTTAATTTCCATATTATGAAAACCCTCGAAGACCTGAAACAACAACTTCAGAATGCCTCTGCTATTGAGGATGCAATCGCTATCCGTATCAGAATGATTGAGCTGAAACGTGAGTTTAAGAAACACACTCATTCGATTTCTCCAATTACGGATTTGATTGAACGCATCCATCAGGACAAGAGATTGTCATTCCGGTAATTCTTATTCCCGGGGCATCGCCCCGGGAAGTCTCTTAGAAAGTATTCTGTTTGAACGTCTTTGATTTATTGATGTGTTCCATCAAACCATCCAGATTGAATGTTTGCATCGAATCCACATTAAATTCTTTGCTTCTTAATTGCTTCAATTCTCCTAATCCTGCTTTATTAAACAATTGATTCAAACCGGGGTATTTCTCTTCCTGCAAATGGACAAAGGTGCTCAACCGATCAATGTGCCAATAGCTGATATCTTGTTTGCCTAAACCTGTAATTTTCGTCAGGCGGTCTCCTTCAGGGGTATAGCTATGGGTAATAAATAAGAATGTGCTGATAAGAAGTTTATCATCAACAATATTTACTGCCAGATACCCAATCTTAATTTCATAGACTTTAAATGGGATAAGAATATAGTTCCTGTAGATTTCAAAGTTTTGGATAGTATGCGTATTTTCCCAGAGTGCATAATTGAGCGCTTCCTGATCTAGTAGATCGAGTCGCTCAGATAAGCGTTTTAAAGCATGTGCCTGGATGAATACCTTCAGCTCGTTGTGTTCTCCTTTATAAAAATCACCCAGAAGATTACTTTCCACAGATATCCATTCGATTATTTTTTTGCTAACCGGTTTGGCCAGTCGATAGGCCGGACGTTTATGCCCTTTTACATCAAACACATTTTTTTGAGCCGGAAATCCATATAGATCATTGTTGAATTCTAATTTGCGCTCTTCCTTATAAAAGGGAGCGATGTAAAAATCGATTCCATAATATTTGTGGTCCGGACGACAGAGTTGGGTTACGATTTTAAAATTATCGAGCAGGTACTTGGTTAAGAATGAAGTTGAAATATTTTCGGCTTGCTCTTTAACTGCCATTCCGATCGGATCATACTTCGTTCCTGTCTCTTTCTCAATCTCTTTTGCTCTTACCGTGAGAAAACAATACAAGAGTTGAATCTGATAATTGGACAACTTAAATTGGTCAAAATCCATGATGCGTTCCCGATAATATCGTTGCGCTTTTTGGTTGATCAGGTCCAATTCTTTCGGACTAATATGCTCATTTCTGGCTTTATGGGATTTAATGTGCATTTTAAAATGATACAACAACCGCTTCGTTTCAGTTGACATCTTTGATATATTATAATCGAGCTTTAATGTGTTCATCAAGACCTGAATATCATTCAAAAAACGTTTGTAATCTCCTTGACGTGGAGGCGTTTGTGGTTTTTTCTTTTTTCTCATAATACTTGCGTCTTTAATTTGTGGTAAATAAATGTCTTGGTATAAATGATTTAATGTGTTGCCATAGTAAGGTCTAACATATTGCCTTTGATTTTATATTAGGTGAAATAATTCCAATAAGTTTGTGTTATTCCTCTTGTTTTGCAAAAATAAATTTTTACTTTTGGAAAATGCCATAAATGACAAACTGTTTTAACGGATAATTTGAGGTAATGAGATCTAAAAACAGTTTCTACAAAATGTAGAAATCAAAAAAGTATCCGATTCAAGCCTCTACAATTTGTAGAACCCGGAATGACATCCTGTTCAACTTCCTACATTTTGTAGATGGTCGGAAGAGTTTTCGTTCAACCTTCTACAAAATGTAGATTCAAGAATAAATACCTAATCAGGTCTCTACATTTTGTAGAAGTCCGATTGGATACTCAATCAACCTTCTACAAAATGTAGCACCTTGATTGCCTATCCGTTCAAACTTCTACATTCTGTAGAGGCTTGAAAGATTATCAAATGATTGCTATTTCTGAAATGATATTTACTAACAACTAATTGTTGAACCATAAAAATTGAATTATCATGGAATTTGTATCATTTTCACCGCTTCATGTCAACAACCTGACGATTGAAGGAATCTATTCGTTGAATAAATCGACGATCGAACTTGCAAAACCGGTTTCAGCAGTAATAGGGCCGATAGCTGCGGCAGCCCTTTCCCTGCTCGAAACCAACCAACAGGCCCTCGGCCTTAGTATGAACCAGGCGCAGAAAAGCGCACTTTCATCCCTGATCAAAGGATTGGATAAATCCCGCGATGGCGAATTGGGTGAAATCAAAGGCATCGTCCGGACCTATATCCGCAGTGCGGATGCAACGAAAAAGTCTGCCGCCTCCACGCTCCACCTTTTCCTGACTCCCTACAAAGGAGTAGCTTCCCAGCCGATCAACATTGAGACTGGCTCAATCTCCGAAATGGTAGATAAATACAAAAGAACTCCGGAGCTTGTTGCTGCCGCAACCACGCTCGGTGTCAGCGCCCAGTTCGCAAATCTGGAGACGAAAAACAACGAACTGAATGACGTTTACCACACTCGTACTGCTGATTATGCTGCACACGATACCTCTGCCAGTGATGTAAAACCGGCTGCTATTGCCGCCTATTCGCAATTCTGTACCGCTATCGAGCAGGCTCATCACTTTACGTCAAGCGACACCCTCACTGCTCTTTTCAATAAAATGGATGAGCTTCGCAAGAAGTATCATGCGTTGGAAGGGAAAAAGGGAGATGCGAGTAGTGATGCTGCGGGAGATAATTAAAAAGAGAAATGAATCCGGAGTGCGACAGTGGTTGTGCTCCGGATTTTGAGTTTGTATATCATTTATTGTGAGTTAGATAATATAATAACCTTCTGAATTTATAATCTATATTTATGGAGCTTTTGGATTTTCAAGAACAATGGAAACAATTAGTTGATAAAGCAGTTTCAGATTTTAACGCATTATCAAAAGACGAGAGGGTCTGGTTTACAATTGAAGCCTTAATCGGTGATGTGGATAATGGTGGAATAATTAGTCATTACTATAATAATGGAGCAACATATAATGCAGAGACTATAGAAGATTTAGAGTCACTCGGTTTTCCAGATTTATCTACGTTACTAAAAAGGATAAATAATTATTTTCCAAAAGGAATTGTACCAGCTGATATTGATGAAAGAAATGATATTATTGAAACATTTTCAGTAGAGGAATTTGATGTTTTGTTGAGTGAATTCGATAATATATTTTATGATAGGGAAGAGGCATTAGAAAAAAGACTTGTTGAACATATATTGACAACTTTGGCGTGAAGTACTGTCTTAATACCCTTTTTATCGCAAGAATAGAAGATCCATTCTGGTTCAAGTTTTCAAAACCTGAACTCCAAACAAGAGCAGTTTATAACTGCTTGCAAAAAGAGAAACTCCGAAAAGGTATTATATTTGTAATTCAGAGCAAGTAAAACACTACGGTTATGGGAGAATACAATAAAGAATTATTGCAGGAGATAAAACGGTTGATTCTGGAAAAGGATGCAACGGCCAAGATTTATCTTTATGGCTCAAGAGCCAGGGGGACGGCACGAGAGGATTCGGACTGGGATATTCTCATATTGTTGAATCGAGATAAGATAACCTCAGAGGTGGAACATGAAATCACTGATCCTCTCTATGACCTGGAGTTTGAAACCGGAGAAGTAATCAGTCCGATGATATATTCTGAGAAAGAATGGTTTACTAAATACAGCGTTACCCCATTTTATCACAATGTCATGAAAGAAGGGGGCTTGTTATGAATGAAGAATATAGCCCGGAGGAATATGCTCAATATCGGATCAGTAAAGCTAAAGAAACATTGGCGGAAGTTGATGTATTGATTGAAAACGAGTTTTGGAATACATCAATCAACCGAATGTATTATGCCTGTTTTTATGCAGTAGGCGCTTTATTGGTTAGAAACGGAATCGAAACAACAAGTCATTCAGGTACACGTCAGAAATTTGGTCAATTGTTTGTAAAAACCGGAATGATTGAAAAATCATTGGCTAAGCATTACGCTGATCTGTTTGAAAAAAGGCATAAAAGTGATTACAATGATTTCTTTGACTATGATGAAGAAGTCGTATTAAGATTACTGCCATTATCCCGAAAGTTTATTGAGGCGGTAGAAGGATTACTCAACCAATAAATGTATAAGGTGTCTTTGTTGTCAAAATAAAAGCCGAATCATTCGCAAAAATTGAATGATTCGGCTTTTGTATTTTAGAGGTTATCACCCAGTGCTTTTTAATCCACCAGAAATAGCGGTGGTAATCACCAAAAGCAGGGTAAGCAGGTATTCCGACTTCTCGGGAGAAGTGCCTTTTATGGCACGCCACTCTTTGAGTTTGCTGATTTGTAGTTGATGCAGGGTGTCGAGCGCCTTTTTGCGACGATTGGCGTTTTCAAGCAGGCTGGTACGGCGTGATTCGGTATTCCCACCGAGCAAATCGCCCACCTGACGGGTACTTTCCTTGTATTCGGAAAGAATCATCTCCATCAGTTCGTTGCGAACCTCTTCGTCAGTGACCAGGGTAGCGTACTCCTGCATGATTTCGGGATCGGAATTGAGCAGGTTTGTCTCCACCTGGATAAGGGTATAGTGCAGGAACGCCCATTTCTGTGCAAACTCCTTCAACTGGTTGAAGAGCTCGGGGTGCTGCTCCTGCAACAACTTCAATCCAGTGCCCACCCCATACCATGCGGTCAGTTTGAAACGCGATTGGTTCCAGCTGAATACCCATGGAATAGCGCGCAGGTCGGCCAGACTGCGTTTTCCGGTACGACGAGCCGGACGCGAACCGATTTTACTCTGTTCCAGTACGTCAATCGGGGTTGCTTCGCTAAAGAACTTGAGGAAATGCGGATGATTAATCAGCTTCTGGTAATGCGTGAGTGAAATCTCAGCCAATTGCTCGAACGCTTTGAGCGGAAACTCCGGTTCGGCGTTTTTAAAGCGTTTTTCTCCCGCTTGCAATGCTGTTCCCGAAAGCAGCATCTCCAGATTGAAGGTGGCATTCAGCAGGTTGGCGAATTGTTGCGCGATGGCTTCTCCCTGAACGGTCAGTTTGAGCTCGCCGCTCACGCTTTCCGGTGGCATACTCTCCAGGAAGCGGTGGTATTTACCTCCCCCGCGGCTGATCGTTCCTCCGATACCGTGGAAGAAGCGCAACTGAATGCCGTGTTTCTCGGCCATGTGGGTCAGGTTCTTCTCCGCCTCGAAAATATTCCAGCGGCTGGCGAGGATTCCTCCGTCTTTATTACTGTCACTGTAGCCGAGCATAACCTCCTGCATTGGTGCCATTTGCTTTTTGTATTTCAGTGTCATCGGGTGGGAGAGGAAAGCGTCGAGAATTCGCTCAGACTCTTTCAGATCCTCGATGGTTTCAAATAACGGTACCACCTGCAATGGCACATTGAGCATACCCACCTCACGCATGAAGAGATATACGATGAGCAGGTCGCTGAGACCGCGCGTCATACTCACGATCAGCGAGCCGATTCCTTCATGTCCGTAGAGATCAATATGATCTTTGAGCACGCGGAAGCATGCAAGCACCTGTTCGGCTTCATTTTCGAGCGGTTCGCCCTTTACCACAAACGGGCGGTTGCTTTTCAGCTCCTCCGAGATAAAAGCGACTTTCTTCTCTTCATCCCATTCGGTAAAATTAGCGTCAGGGAAGGCCGCTTTTTTCAGCATTTGTTCCAATGCCTTATTGTGAAAGTCGCTATTCTGGCGAATGTCTAATTTAGCAAGATGGAATCCGAAACATTGCACCTGGCGTTCGAGCGGGAAGAGCCACTCTTCCACCACATGCGCGCCGCCTATTTCAGTCAGCGTGATGCGCATCAGGCGTAAATCCTTTTGCAGGTCGGCAGCGGTGCGGTAATACATCCAGTCGGCATGTCCGTCGCCGTTGATGGTATGTTCAAGTTTCAGCAACATCAGGTTGATAAACTGACGCCACGGTTCGCGGGGGTTCCGGGCAATCGCTTTCTTGCCTGCATCGCCGAAATATTGTTCCAGCTCTTCGATGGTCATTTCAAGAATAGGCGGCACGTAGTTTTTCGCTTCCGAAAAGCTGAAGTGAGCCGCCAAATCGAGCAATTGTTTCTTAATCAGTTGCAGAGCCTCCCGGCGGTGCTCCATCAACGTGGTCTTTGTAACTTCAGCCGTCACATAAGGGTGTCCGTCGCGGTCGCCGCCTACCCAGCTGCCAAAGTCTATAACCGGATAATGTTCGGGAAGAATGAGTTTCTTCGGATTGAAACCATAAGACTTCCAGGTGAATTTCAATCTCTTATCACTGATCTTGAGCGCTTCGGGAAATACTTTGCTGAAGTAGTGCATCACGTTGTTACGTTCCGAACTGATGGTCGGTTTTTCCAGATACACTTCTCCACTTCGCCACCAACGCTCCAGAATAGCCTTGATGCTGTCATCGATGGTATCTTTTTCCATCATCGTCCAGATGATATTTTCCTTACGAACGAGCAAGAGGTAAAGTTCGCGGTGAAGTTCGAGGATAGAGATGCGTTTAGCTTCGGTCGGGTGGGCTGTGAGCACCGGCATGACGCGCAGGGTAGGCAATAATGCCGCAATCTGGTCTTCACTTATGCCCTGCTTTTTCCATTTTTCGAAAGTCTCCCCCCAGGAACCGCGGATAGCATCGGCTCCAACGCGGTTTTCAATTTTTCTTCGATTTTGTACGGAAGAGTTTTCTTCCACCAGATTCATCAGCTGGAAGAGGATACTTAATGCCTGTACCAGTTTCTCGTCGGGTATGTCAGAGGTAGAATCGAGATTCTCTTGCTGAGACTCTTCCAGCAGATGTAGAATCTTCGCAACCTCTCCCTCTTTCAAATCGACGAGTACCTGCTCGAAGTATGAAATCAGAGCATGGAGGTCTTCCCTGATTTTTTGCAGGCTGTCGCCTTCAATCTCTCTTTTGAGTTGAATTTTGTCAGATAATGGTTCTTTCATAAATAAATAGTCAATCCTTTTTTCGGAAAAAAGTGATGTATTGTCGTGTGAAAATTTTTTCCAGACCAAAAATAGGGAAAATGGAGTAAAACGGGAAAGTATCGCGCCTTAAAACGTATTGTGTGTCGAAATATTAATTCTATAACCCTTTAAAAGGGCAATAATGGCAGTTTAAACAAAATAAAAATGATCCAGCCGGCAAAAATCAGGTAAGTAATGGCATAATAGCTGAATTTCCTGTTTTTGTGTCGCAATGAGTACATCAATGCCCAAATCAGGAATACCCCGCCCGACAGTTCCAGAAGATGCAAAGTTTGTTCCGGTACCCTCCGGTATCCTTTTATGGCAGCCCTTTTGTCATGACTGAAAATGATTCCGCTTGCAATATTGATAAAGATTAGATAGTAGATAACTGGTTGGTGGATCATAATTTCGCTTTAAGTCGATTTTCAGTGCAAAATTACGAAATTCAGACCTGGTTTGATCCCTTCCATTTGCTCCGATGAAAAAATACTGGTGTATTATCAATTTACTTCAAATAATGCCATAACTCACACAGGAGAGCAGTGACCCTATATTTGTATTTATTGAATATTTCTGATACAGTGAAGTTCATGTCAAAAGGCAAATGTTGAAAATCAAATCAAAAGGAGAACGCGAATGGTATTGTTCTGAGTTTTGCCTTGATTAGTTCGTGTTTCTGTTTGTGGGTTTCCGAAAAAAACACGACATTTGTGCTGTTTTTTTAAGGGATTATAGAGTAACATCTACACTAACACTATAAAACATTAATTCAATGGCAAAAAGTGCATTACAAATCGCACGTGCAGCTTACCAACCTAAGTTGCCTAAAGCTCTTCAGGGAGCAGTAAAAATCCAGGAAGGTGCAGCTACTCAGTCAGTAGCAGACCAAGCAGACATCGCTAAACTTTTCCCGAATACTTACGGAATGCCTCTGTTGACATTCGTACCGGGTGAAGCGAAAGAACTTCCTGCTGTAAACGTAGGGGTTATCCTTTCCGGTGGCCAGGCTCCTGGTGGTCACAACGTGATCGCCGGTATCTTTGACGGTATCAAAAGCCTGAACAAAGACAGCCGTTTGTTCGGTTTCCTGATGGGTCCTGGTGGTTTGGTTGATCACAAATATATGGAACTGACTGCTGATATCATCGATGAATACCGCAATACAGGTGGTTTCGATATCATCGGTTCTGGTCGTACCAAACTCGAAGAGACTGCGCAATTCGACAAAGGATTGGTAATCCTGAAAGAGTTGGGCATCAAAGCTTTGGTTATTATCGGTGGTGACGACTCTAACACAAATGCTTGTGTTTTAGCTGAATACTACGCTGCAATTAACGCTGGCGTTCAGGTAATCGGTTGTCCTAAAACTATCGACGGTGACTTGAAAAACGAAATGATCGAGACTTCTTTCGGTTTCGATACTGCTTGTAAAGTTTACTCTGAAGTTATCGGTAACATCCAGCGTGACTGTAACTCAGCCCGTAAATACTGGCACTTCATCAAACTGATGGGTCGTTCTGCTTCTCACATCGCATTGGAGTGTGGTCTTCAGACTCAGCCTAATATCTGTTTGGTTTCAGAAGAAGTTGAAGCTAAACAATTGACTTTGGATGACGTAGTTACCGAAATCGCAAGCGCTGTTGCTAAACGTGCTGAAAACGGAAATAACTTCGGTACTGTATTGATTCCTGAAGGTTTGATCGAATTCATCCCTGCTATCAAAAAACTGATCGCAGAATTGAACGACTATCTTGCACACCATGAAGAGGCATTCAAAGCAGTTCCTGCTGCTGAGCAACGTCAATTCATCATCGACAATATTTCTAAAGAAAATGCTGAAGTTTACGCTTCTCTTCCCGAAGGCGTTGCCCGTCAGTTGACTTTGGATCGTGACCCGCACGGTAACGTACAGGTTTCATTGATCGAAACTGAGAAATTGTTGAGCGAAATGGTTGGCAAAAAACTGGCTCAATGGAAAGCTGAAGGTAAATACAACGGTAAATTCGCTGCTCTGGGTCACTTCTTCGGATACGAAGGACGTTGTGCAGCTCCTTCTAACTTCGATGCAGACTATTGCTACTCATTAGGTTACAATGCTGCTAACCTGATCGGTGCAGGCAAAACCGGTTATATGTCATCTATCCGCAACACTACTGCTCCTGCAGCTGAGTGGATTGCAGGTGGTGTGCCTGTAACCATGATGATGAACATGGAACGTCGTCACGGAGAAATGAAACCGGTTATCCAGAAAGCTTTGGTGAAACTGGATGGTGCACCGTTTAAGAAACTGGTTGAAAACCGTGATGCATGGGCAGTTAACACTGACTACGTTTATCCGGGCCCGATCCAGTACTTCGGTCCAACCGAGGTTTGCGATCAACCGACTAAAACTTTGCAATTGGAAAAAGCTTAATAAGCTGAATTCAACCAAGCATAATATTTCAGGCTGCTTCATTCATTTGAGGCAGCCTGTTTTTGTTAGTAGTGTATCTTTATCCGGAAAAGAGGCTTGCCTCATAGCCGCTTAAGTTTGGACAACATTAATTGACATACCGTTTTGTCGGTTTTGCACTATCTTTACTCTGTAAAAAAATAATCCGTTTGCCAATTACAATTCTCAAACTATGTCCGCTTTAAAATTACACGATTCAGCACATCTGGATATCTATTCGGCTCAAACCGCTACGGAGTTGGAGCTGCCTTTACTTCCGGGAATCAGCGCCGGATTTCCCTCTCCGGCAGCCGATTTCGTAGATATCAGCATTGACCTGAACCGTCACCTGATTAAACATCCTTCCGCGACCTTCTTTGGGCGGGTAAAGGGGCTTTCGATGAAAGACGCAGGCATTGATGACGGGGATTTGCTGATTATCGACAAAAGCATTGAACCAACGGACGGTAAGATTGCGGTCTGTTTTGTGGACGGGGAATTTACCCTGAAACGGATTAAGATTGAAAAAGACGAGGTGTGGCTGATGCCTGCCAATAAAAACTATAAGCCCATTGTTATTACCAAAGACAACGATCTCCGCATCTGGGGAGTGGTAACACATATAATCAAGTCGCTCTGATGTTTGCCCTTATTGATTGCAATAATTTTTTTGCCTCCTGCGAGCGGGTTTTTCGTCCAGACCTGGCAGGGAAACCTGTTGTTGTTCTATCCAACAACGATGGATGTGTTATTGCACGAAGTAATGAAGCTAAAGCGCTGGGAGTCCCGATGGGGGCACCTGCATTTCAGTATCAGCCTCTTTTTGATAAGCGCAAGGTGAATGTCTTTTCCTCCAATTTTGCTCTTTATGGCGATATGAGCGGTCGGGTGATGAGTATTCTCAGTACCTATACTCCCGACATGGAGATATACAGTATCGATGAAGCATTTCTTGAGTTTAACGGCTATGATCTCTTTGATTTTCAGCAGTTAGGAGAGAAGATGAAAAAACAGGTGGAGCAATGGACCGGAATCCCCATCAGTATCGGTTTTGCACCGACCAAAGCGCTTGCCAAAGTAGCGAATCGCATTGCTAAGAAGTTCCCTGAGCGTACCGGTGGCGTCTATATGATTGATGATGAAGAGAAACGCGTGAAGGCGCTTAAATGGCTCAGAATTGAAGATGTCTGGGGAATAGGACGCCGTCATGCCCGCCGTCTTCAGGAGAAGAATATTTTCACCGCTTTCCAGTTTACCTACCTGGATGACAGTTGGGTGAGGAGGCACATGAGTGTGGTGGGGCTTCGGCTGAAGAAAGAGCTGCTTGGTATTCCCATGTTGCAGCTTGAAGAGGTACAGTCCCGGAAGAACATTGCTACCACACGCACCTTTGACGGCAATTATGCCGATTATGAACTGGTGCGCGAACGTGTGGCCAGCTTTGCCGTGTCGTGCGCCGAGAAGCTTCGTAAACAGGGCTCTTGTTGTAAGAGTCTGATGGTCTTTATCTACACGAACGGACACCGCGATGATTTACCGCAATATAAACAAAATGTGGTGGTAAAACTGCCATACGCAACAAACTCCACTATTGACCTGGTAAAGTTTGCCGAAATAGGGTTGAAACAGATTTTCCGTGAAGGGTTCGCCTACAAGAGAGCCGGTGTAATCCTTATGGACTTTACCGGTGACCAGGCACAGCAACTGACTATTTTTGAAAAGGCTAATCCTAAACATGCCCCGTTGATGAAGGCGATTGACCACATCAACGCCTCCTTCGGATACCAGAAGATTCGTCTGGCGGTGCAAGATACCGGACGTGTCTGGAAGATGCACCAGGAGAGACTTTCTCCACGATATAGTACCAATCTTGATGAAATTATTACCATTAAGGTTTGATGTAGAAGCGTTGCATTTTGCCGAATAGAAGTTTTTGTTTTCCCGACAGATAAAATAAGTAACGGTGTTGAAAATCTCAACGTCGTTACTTATTTGGATTGATTTATAAATATTCCGGCCATTTGACCATTTTATCTTTCAGGTCCAGGATTTCCCCGTCAACAACAAAAGTCCCATCGCCGTTATGGTGCAATGTGCGTCGTTCTTTATGTTCGGGATCAGTCCAGACATTGACTGATTGCAGAATGAAGAAACTGTATTTACCCACCAGTGTGTTGTCCGTTACCTTACATTCGATATTGGCAAAACATTCGGCAATCAGGGGCGCTCCAACCTTAAGTGCGGGCAAGGGGGTAAGGTTGAATTTACTGAATTTATCCTCATCTTCTCCCGAACAGTTTCCAATATTTACGACCTTCGAAGCCATCTCTTGTGTAGGGATGGAAATCACGCACTCCCCGGTTTTGTATAATGCTTTATAACTGTAATTCCAGGGCCCCAATACCAATCCCAGCAAAAACGGGGGATTTTGTTGCAGCATGATCAGTGAACTTAATGTCATGATGTTTGACTTTCCGCGATGATGTGTTGTTACCAAAACAACGGGACCCGGCTCAATAAGCATGTGAGTCGCTTCCAGATAGAGATTGTCAATGCTTTGCATAATACTGTTTTAAAGGTGATGGATTAGGTTATTTTAGGTCGGCTGACGAATACAGCCGCATAAAAAACAACATACATTTACTTCAAATTGTTGCATTGTTGATTGAAACAATCTGTTTCTACCAGAAAAAGCCTTTTTGATTTTTCCTTCTGAATTTATCCAAAAACGGTCTATCTTTTCCCTTTCATAAGGATTGAACCTAAGCAGAATATCAGATTCTACACTTTTTGAATCAAAAAACAAACTTACCGGTATTGTTAATATGTCTATTTTTGACTGAACCTATCTTTTATAAATCTAATCATGAGAAAATTACTTCTACTGGGTGCGGTAGTATGCTTATCCTATGCCAATTCGGCCGCACAATTAATTGCATTTCCCGGAGCAGAAGGCTTTGGAAAATATGCAAAAGGAGCGAGAGCTTCTACCTCTCCAACAGTTTATCACGTTACCAACCTCAATGACACGGGCACAGGGTCTTTTCGCGATGCCGTGAGCGCATCAAACCGCATTGTCGTATTTGATGTGGCCGGTGTGATTAAGATAACCAGCCGGATCGTGGTTTCATCCAACATTTACATTGCCGGACAGACTGCTCCGGGTGAAGGTATTACCATTTATGGCAACGGATTCTCTTTTACCGGTGCCAATAATACTATTTGCCGCTATCTGCGCATCCGAATGGGAGCCATCGGTGACAGCGGCAAAGATGCCTGTGGTTTTGAGACCGGTAGTAATCTTATTTTTGACCACGTATCTGTATCGTGGGGGCGTGACGAAACATTTTCAATAAACGGAACTGCAAGTAATGTGACAATCCAGAATTCCGTGATTGCGCAGGGTTTGTTGAGCCATTCAGCCGGAGGACTGATCCAGACAGACGGAGGAGTGACTCTTTACAGAAATCTTTATGTTGATAATGATACCCGCAACAACAAAATCAAAGGAGTCAATCAGTATGTAAATAATATTGTTTACAACTGGTCATCGGGTGCTTATCTGATGGGGGGAGAGTCAGAAGGACAATCTTATGCCAACTGCATGAGTAATTATTTTATCAATGGTCCGGAAAAATCGGTGCCGGCATTGAGTGGTGCTAATTCAAACTTTCATATCTATGCCGATGATAACTGGTGGGATAAAGATCGCGATGGTTTGCTAAACGGGTATCTCGTTCCCCATTCAGAGTATAGCGGTGGCCCGGATTTCCAGGCTTTACCTTATGCTTACCCTCTTTTGCCGATATGGCCGGCTATCTCATTGATTGATTCGCTTTTACCTTCAGTTGGGGCTTCCTTGCCCTATCGTGACTTAATTGATTGCTATGTGGTGGATCAGGTTAAATCATTCGGAAAGAAAGGCGAAATTATCACCAACGAAACTGAAAATCCGGTGGGATCACCTGCTCAATGGAATATGTGGTCTGGAACAAAACGTGCCGATACTGACAACGATGGGATTCCTGATGCCTGGGAGATTGCAAACGGTCTGAATTCCAACCTTGCATCCGATGCGGTGGCGTATGCATCAAACGGATATCTGAATATCGAGAATTATATCAACAGCATCGGAAAATCCTATTCACAGGATTTCCTGCGGGCTCCTTTGTGCCTTGTAACTGATTCTGTTACCCAGAATAGTGCCTTTTTATCCTGGTTTGATTTTACGGAGAAAGAACAGGGATATAGTGTCGAACGAAAAGTAAACGGAATCTACACTGAGATTGCCCGCACAGGGGTGAATGAAAATACGTTTGTCCTGACCGGACTGAATCCCGAAGAAAAAGATACTGTCCGTGTAAGAGCTTTCAATGCGGGAGGATATTCCGGTTATTCCAATGAATTGGTTTTCAAAACGAAACCAGTTCCCGTTCCGGTGCTCGATTTGGCAACCTATATTCCGGATATGACTTGGAGCGGAGCGAATAGCGCCTTGTGGGATAAGACTTCTGCCAATTGGATTTCAAACAATCTTCCGGTAGTATTTACAGATAGTTCTAAAGTGCTGTTTACCAATTCTTCAGTCAAAAACATCACGTTGAACGATGCGGTAGGTATAAAGGCTATGGTTGTAAATGCCGACAGTAGCTTTACCTTTAGAGGAAACGGAGCTATCACAGGAACGGGCTCTCTCAATAAAACAGGCGTTGGGGCACTTACTCTCAGAACCATCAATACCTATACAGGTGCCACTGTCCTTTATAACGGAACCCTGAATGTGCCTACTTTGGCCAATGGCGGCGTGGCGAGTTCAATCGGAGCCTCCAAAAATTACGATTTCAATCTGGTGCTTAAAGGGGGAAAACTTAACTATATCGGAGCTTCAGCATCGACTGACCGGAATATTAAGCTCGAAGGAAATGCCGGAATAGGAGTAAGCGCTTCTGGCGTGGTTTTGACTTCAACCGGGATTATTAATGGCTCAGGCGGAATCACGAAAACCGGAACCGGTAGTTTATTGCTCAAAGGACTAAATACTTATGAAGGTACAACGACCGTAAGCGAAGGTATGCTTGAAATTAATGGCGCAGATGCGATCAATAATGCTTTTTCTGCCGATAAATCATACATCCTTAATGGTGGATATTTGAAGACCAGCGGAGGTTCTACCACCGTTTACGAAAACTATTACAGCAATTTCATAGTGCCGGCGGGTTGCACCTCGTCATTTGAACCTTTCCGTAATTGCTATATCTACAGTAAATTCAGCGGAAATGGTAATCTTAACTTCAACCTGACTTATGTGCGTGAATACGTTCAGGGAGACTGGACTCAGTTCAGTGGAACGGTCTATGCAAACGGAACAGGTACTACTACCGATGGAAACCAGTTTATGCTCAATAATACAGTCGGAATTCCGAATGCGCGTATCATAACCTCCGGAAACACGAAAATTATCTGTTGGAAAAATGCAAGCACTATGTATCTGGGCGGATTATCAGGTCCAAGTGGAACTTATCTGGCCGGTTCAGATAAGATAAACAATTCGGCGACTATGACCTGGGTGGTCGGAGGTGCCGGTACCGACGAAACATTCAACGGGGTCATCAATAATGAATGTTCTAATAAAAGCTATAAAGGGATCACTTCCATAGTTAAAGAAGGAAAGGGTTACTGGAAGCTTACAGGAGCCAACATTTACTCAGGGACCACTACTGTAACCGGTGGAACATTGATCGTAAACGGCACTCAAACCGGAACCGGAAAAGTTACCGTGATGACTGATGCATCACTGGCGGGGAAAGGGACTATTCCTGCAACTGTAGAGGTGCAATCAGGCGCTACACTGCGACCGGGAGATCCTTCGGTTACGGCAACAAATATCGGAACTCTTACTGTAGGTTCGCTGAATCAGTTAAGTGGCAGTGAGTTGCAAATGGATATCAACCGTTCTTCGTTCCAGTATGATAAAGTGGCTTCAACGGGAGCAGTTATCCTGGGAGGAACGCTTAACCTGTCAATTACCGGAACACCTCAGGCCGGTGATCAGTACACCCTTATGACGGCCTCATCGTTTTCCGGTGCATTTTCCCAAATAATACCGGAGACACCTGGTGCAGGACTGAAGTGGACTTTCTCCAACGGTGTGCTTAAAGTCGATCTGGCGAATGGCATTGATCGTGTAGAAAATTCTTCTGTGAAAGTTTATCCCAATCCGGTACAGTCCAGTGCAGAGGTATTGCTCGGTCAAAGCTATGATCAGGCAGTTGTGACGTTGGAATCAGTCAATGGTACCGTAGTCTTCCAAAAAACAATTAGTAACACAGACCGGGTTAAGGTCAATATGGCTGATTGTGCAAGCGGCGTTTATGTAATCCGTGTTAAGACGGGGTCCAAAACCTTGTTGCTTCAGAAAGTAGTAAAGCAATAACAGCTTCATCCTAAATAAAAAGGGCAGATCATTCCTGATTCTGCCCTTCTTTATATGACGGAGACTCTATTTTATCGGCTTTGAACAAAAGAGGCGGGAAGTGCCAGTAACTGATACTGGATAGTCTTTGCTAACCTGTAATCACCTGCTGCATTGGGATGTAACATGTCAGTATCCTTATCGTGGAAATATTGGGCATGTGCATCTGACATCGGATAGAGTCCACTGAGTGAATAGAGATCAATCAACGGAACAGCCCAATAAGAGGCTGCCTGCTTCAGCGCATTCACATAAGCGTCGATATATAATCCCTGTCCGTTAGCGAAGTTTTCATCAGGTTGCACATTCTTTTCGCTAAACTTTGCGTAACCGCGGTGAATGGGAGTCATGATAACAATCTGTTGCTGAGGATAGGTTGTCTTTAAGTATGACATCACTTTATTGATGCGACCGCAAAAAGTCGAGTCATTCATGATTGGTATGCGGTATTTTCGTGTTACCTGATTTCCATTGTGATTGGTCTTTTTTGTGGTTTCACTGAAGAATTCGCCCATGGGTATGCCATGATTAAAGTCATTTGTGCCGGCAAAAATCAGAATAGCATCCACTGCAGCTCCTTTTTCGTCATGCAGCTTCAGTGTCTGCTTGTAAATACCGTCCCACTGATTGCCGCTGATGCCATATACAGAAGGCTCAATACCTAATAATTCGGTCAGGTACTCCCAGTACAGGTAGGTAGTGCCTACACGGCGCTTGTCGGTCATCGAATCTCCCAGAAAAGCTACCCGCTTGCCTTTCCATTGACTTTGCAGCGTTTTTTCACCTGCTGTCACCTCTATTTTGGGTGTAATTTTCTGAACTGCTTGTTGGGCAGATCCTTCAAAACCTGTCGCCAGTAACAACGCACAGGTAGTTACAATTGTCTTCTTCATGTATTGATGTGGTTTTTGTTTGTGCAAAAGTAGGTTTTTATTGAAAACAAAAACGCAAAGGCGTTTTTATAAATACACCTTTGCGCCTTAATGTCTTAGTTGTATCCGTTATTTCAGGAGCATAAGAATACCTTACATCCAATAACTATTTCTCCATCTCGTCATTGTATTCTCCTTTTCGGGCAGAATAGTTACACATTGCCCGGTGGTAAATCGCCTTTTGTGCAGCTTCAATGTTTGCCGGATTTCCTGCCCAGACAGACATGCCCGGTTGTTGAATTGCTCTTGCATATGAAAATGACAATTGCCATGGAACCTGATTTTTGTATTTTGCATTCATGGCATTTAGCCGTGCAGACGCCAGCTCGCTGGTTTGTCCGCCTGAAAGGAAGACGATCCCCGGAACAGCAGCCGGCACAGCCCGCAACATACACCTGATTGTTGCATTGGCCACTTCATCCACCGGATTCTGAACCGGACAAGCAAGACCCGGCACAACCATGTTACACTTCAGCAACATTGCTTCCAGACATACACCCTGGATGTGAAGCTGATAGAATAGATTCTTTATCATCTCTTCAGTTACTTCTCCGCAACGTTCGAGGGTATGTTCTCCGTCCATGAGCACTTCCGGTTCTACAATCGGTACAAGTCCGGCTTCCTGACTCAATGCCGCATATCTAGCCAGTATGTGTGCGTTGGCTTCTATCAGGGCGCGGCTGGGGATGCCTTCGCCAATGGTAATTACAGCACGCCATTTACTGAAAAGGGCACCCATTTTACCATATTCAGCTAGACGTTCGCCTAACCCGTCCAGTCCTTCGCATATTTTTTCACCCGGGTGTCCGGCAAAGTCCTTCAACCCGGCATCAACCTTGATACCCGGCAAAAGTCCGGCGTCTTTGACTGCCTGAATAAAAGAGCGCCCGTCATCGAGTTGCTGCCGTAAGGTTTCATCGTACAATATTACTCCGCTGATGCATTGATTCAATCCCGGAGTGGTAATCAGCATCTCCCTGTACATACGGCGCATTTCCGATGTCTGAGGAATGTTAAGAGCTGCAAAGCGTTTGTTACAGGTTGATGTGCTTTCATCCATAGCCAGTAAGCCTTTATCCCCGGCTACCAATAATCTGGCTGTTTCGTTCAGTTTTTCAAAGTTTTTCATCTTATTATCCTCCAGATATTTGTTGTATTTCGATGGGCAAATATAGATGTAACGAAATCACAGGGCGGAGTTCCTCGTAGAGCCTTTCAAAATTTCTATTTAGAATAGAAGGCCTTTACGGCGAATTCCGGGAGCAAATCCGCGATATAGGTGTAGGAAATAGTATATATAATAACAATCGGATGCTATAAACTGCTTCAAAAGAGTATTGCTAAACCATCGTAAATTATTGATATTTAATACTCTGGCTTGTGTTCTGATAAACTATAGGTGACAGAGTTATCTGAAAGGAGAGGAGAGTTCTAGTTTAGACCATATTTATTATGAATCCGGTGCTTTAAAGCAAAAAAGATGTTTATCTTTGTAAGAGTAGGTCGATGGTCTTTTAAGGATAAACAGAGTAATGGGTTTTATTAGATAGAATTAAAACTTACTAATACATTCATCATGAAAAAGTCAGAATCTGAACAATTTAGAGTATTAGACGTGGAGTGTCCCGATTGTAAAAAGCAAGTCCGGGTAATGTTATTCAGTGAAAAAGGGGAGAACTGTGACAATTGCGACGCCTATTGTTCTTTAGCTAAACTTAATTTTAGCTGTTACAGATGTTCCAATGGTCATATCTTTTACAAGAATAATAATTCCAATGGAGGCTATATTGTTAGGAAGGGCGTCTATGAATATCCTTTAAACTGCGAATAAGAGAATGACTCAAATTCAATAAATAAGCCCGACCGGAAAATGTTCCAGTCGGGCTTTCGTATTTTACTTAACCTAATTCAGATGGTTGAAGAGATTACAATTATTGTCCGCAAACTTCTTTAATGGCTTCGCAAACTACCGGTATTCCTTTCTGGATCACATCAACGGCTGTGTTACAATAAGATACCCGGATGGCATTTTTCCGTGTTTCGTGTGGATCGAAGGTTACCCCGGATACAAACACCACACCTTTGTCAATTGCTTTTTTGAGAATCTCGGTAGCATCAGTTCCTTCCGGTAATTGCAGCCAGATGTAGAATCCGCCGCGTGGCTCCACAAATGTAACGTATGAAGGTAAGTTTGCCTTCAGGCATTCAATCATAGCCAGTCCGCGCTTTTTATACTCTTCGCGTACTCTTTCGAGGTAGCTGTGAATCACGTCGGTACGCAGGAATTTATCGGCAATCACCTGAGTGAAACTTGGTGAACAGGCGTCAATCGACTGTTTGATCAGTTCGCATTTCTCGTAGATGTGTTGCGGAACAAGCATCCAGCCCAATCGCAGTCCCGGTCCGATAATTTTGGAAAATGATCCGGTGAAACAGACATCCAGATCCTTGCGTTCCATGGATTGAATGGTTTTCAACTGCTCTTTGTCTTCTTCATAGAAATAAAGATCGCTGTACGCATCATCCTCAATCACCGGAATATCGCGTCCTTCCATCAGTTCGATCAGTGCCTTACGGTTTTCCTTCGAATAAACAATCCCGGCAGGATTATGGAAGCTCGGTGTAATGTAGAGGAATTTAGGCTTACGAGGCATTGAATCCAGCTGTTGACGCAAGGCTTCGATATCGATCCCATCGCTTTTCAGGGGCACACTAATGATGTTGGCCTGATAAGATTTGAACGCTGAGATAGCTCCGATAAAGCTCGGGTTTTCTACAATGATGTCATCTCCTTCATCCACAAATGCATGTGCCAGGATATTAATAGCCTGAAGCGAACCGGTGGTAATCATCAATCGGTTATCACCGACTTTCAGACCTTTCTTTTCCAGAAAAGCGGCAAGCGATTCGAGTAATGATGGTAATCCACAGGTTGGGCCGTATTGCATAGCTACCTGTTTCTCTTTTTCGGTCAGATTGTTGTAAATGGTATCCAGTTCCTGTAACGGGAAAAGATCATTCCCCGGCATTCCCCCGGCAAATGAAATAATGCCTGGTCTGGTAGCCAGGCTCATCAGGTCGCGTATCTGTGAAGAGCGCAGATTTGCGACACCTTTGGCAAATCGTGTCATTTATCTGTAATATTATTTTAGTCTCGTTCTTGTGTTATTTCAGCACTGGTAGGCTGAAATGACTTCTCCTTTACAGGAGAATCAAAATCGATTTCAGCTTTGGTAATGTAGCAAGTTCCCTTAAAGTTGGCGATCAATGTTTCGAAATCATCATAAACATTGACGTCATAAGTACAAAGCTTATTGCTGCGTGAAATCTCAATAGCTTCAGCAGTAAGTTTTCCAATAGTCCCTTTGGCCAGATTTGAAATAGCCGAACTGATTGACAGGGTTACCAGTCCATGAGCATTGGCAGCAGCACCACAAGCAAAATCAGCCAGGGTAAAGATCATTCCGCCATGCACCACATGAGCTGCATTCAGATGATGTGGCCGGATGAGCACCTGTACTTTGGCAAATCCCGGTCGGCAATCGACCAGCTCAATGCCGTTGTGCGCAGCAAACCGGTCGTTTTTGAAATAGCTTTTAAACTTATCCAGCATTGACATAACGATGCCTGTGATTTGCTTTACACCTGATAGATCTGGCTTGCTTTCAGTAACTCTACCTTATGTTCCTGCAACACCTTTATCAACTCATCCGTTGACGCCGAACGGATCACCACCTGGGCTTTTCCATTGTTTGCAAAGGCGTACATGTAATCAATATCGATATTATTGTCCGACAAAATACTCAAAGCCTTATGTAATCCGCCTGGTTCGTTAGGTACAATAAGACAGGCCACTTCGGTGATATTTACCGAAAAACCCTGTTCCTTCAGTACTTTATAAGCCAGTTCGGGACGTCCTACAATTAGTCGTAGTATTCCATAATCCGTAGCATCGGCAATGCTCAATGCTGTAATGTTTATATCGTTGGCTGCCAATATTTTTGTCAGTTCAGTCAAACGACCTTTTCTGTCTTCCAGAAAAACTGAGAGTTGTTGAATTTTCATACCTTATCAGATTATATGGTTTAAACTTGAGTCAAAGGCAAGATTTTGCATTTACATAAACTTAAAACAATCTACAAGTAAATGTTCCTATGCCTTCGACTTCATTGCTGACTAATATTTGACTTAAAGATTTCGGTTATCAATCACCCGCTTGGCTTTTCCTTCCGAACGCTCAATACTGTGTGGTTCCACCAGTTTGATTGTTGCACTAAGGCCCAGCAGGCTTGAGATATTGTGATGAATCTTCTTCTTCAGTCCTTCAATGACTTTGATTTCATCGGTCCAGAACTGCTCGTTCACTTCGACTTTAATTTCCAGTGTATCAAGGTTGTTTTCGCGTTTAACCACCAACTGATAGTTTGGCGAGGTCTCTTCCATCTCCAGCAATACCGATTCCACCTGAGTTGGGAATACATTCACCCCACGGATAATCAGCATATCGTCGGTACGGCCCATGATGCGGTCCATACGCACGAGGGTGCGGCCACAATCGCATTTATCAATAAAGAGTCGGGTCAGGTCGCGGGTACGGTAGCGCAGCAAAGGCATTGCCTCTTTCGTGATGGTGGTAAATACCAGTTCGCCCACTTCGCCGTAAGGCAATACTTCTCCGGTCTCAGGATTAATGATTTCCGGGATGAAATGATCCTCGTGGATGTGGCTGCCGCACTGGCATTCACATTCCATAGAAACCCCCGGGCCGATCACTTCACTTAGTCCGTAGATGTTGAATGCTTTTATCCCTAACGATTTCTGAATGACATCCCGTAACTCTTCAGACCAGGGCTCTGCCCCAAAAACACCGGTTTTCAGTTTTATTTTGTCTTTGTCAATGCCTGATTTTTCGATACTCTCGCCCAAAAAAGCGGCATAAGACGGGGTACAGGCAATAACGGTTGAGCCGAAGTCTTCCATCAGTTGCAACTGTTTCATCGTATTTCCTCCTGAAATGGGAATTACTGAAGCGCCTACTGTTTCAGCTCCGTAATGAATGCCTAACCCGCCGGTAAACAGACCATAACCGTATGCAATCTGAATCAGGTCTTTCTTAGAAACGCCGGCCATGGTCAATGAGCGAGCCACCACTTCACGCCACATATCGATGTCGTTCTGTGTGTAGCCCACCACCGTAGGGCGACCAGTCGTACCACTTGATGCGTGTACTCTGACTACCTCGCTTTGCGGTACGGCAAACAACCCGAACGGATAGTTGTCGCGCAGGTCATATTTGTTGGTAAAAGGCAGGTCTTTCAACTGGTCGATACTTTTAATATCGGCCGGGTTGATGCCCAGTTCTTTAAACTTATTACGGTAAAACGGAACATTCTGTATCCGTTCGATCATTTTTAGAAACCGCTCATTTTGAATTTCGACGAGCGTCTGGCGGTCGGCGCACTCGATTGATTCATTCCAGTACATAGGTTAATATTTATGCAAGGGAGATTATACAGGTCAGTACATTGTCTTTTTCATGGCATACCGGCCTTCTTCTTCCCGATATTGAAGGTTACTTTATAAATTCTTTTGCTAATGCCAGCCCTTTATGGAAAGCAGCTACATTCAGTGTTACCACTTCTTCTCCTTTTGCGCCGAATAGTTGGCCGATAGCCCATTCTATTTGTTGAGCATCAATGCCGATAAATGGTGCAGCGGCTCCAAGCATTACAATGTTGTATGACTTGGGATTACCTACTTCCACCGCCAGGTTGTGAGCGTTCACAAACAGCGTTTTGGCACTTTGATCAATGCTTTTTGCCAGTTCTGCTTCATCGGGATAGTTGGGGATATTCTTAAATGCTTCGGTTGCTGTTACGATTGTTCCGGTTTCAGATAAATAGGGGAGGTAGCGCAATGCTTCCATCGGTTCAACGGAAAGAATCAAATCGGCTTTTCCCATAGGAATCAGGTCTGAATAGATCTCCTGATTCGAGATGCGTAAATGCGATTGCACTTCACCGCCGCGCTGGCTCATACCGTGAACCTCTGCCTGTTTTACATACAAACCATTGTGCATGGCTGCCAAATCTATAATGGATGCAATGGTGAGGATACCTTGTCCTCCTACACCTGCTATGATGATATTCTTGATCATTGTCTTATTTTTTAGCCTTTTTATTACGAGCTGCTACCTGCACACATTCCCGTGTAGCCAGAATAACAGACACACCCTGATATTCAAATTCTTCTTTCAGTGCTGCGATATTTTCTTCCAGGTTGCTTTTCAATGGAATCAAGGTCCGGATATGTTTTTCGTCCACCCCGATACCTTTACAGATGTCAAATAGCTTGTTGGTACCTGCAGAATCCTGACCACCGGTCATCGCTGTAGTAGAGTTATCGGAAATGATAATGGTTACCGCCGATTTATCATTCACGCAATCCAGCAGACCGGTGATTCCCGAATGGGTAAATGTGGAGTCGCCGATGACAGCAACGGCAGGGTGCAATCCGGCATCAGCAGCACCTTTGGCCATGGTAACAGAAGCGCCCATGTCCACGCAGGTGTTGATTGCTTCATAAGGCTTTAGTGCGCCCAGGGTGTAACAACCGATATCACCGAATACGTGTTTCTGCTCATATCCGCTCAATACCGCATTCAACTCTTCGAATAAATCACGGTGGCTACAGCCCTTACACAATTCCGGTGGGCGGCTTACCACTACTGATGGAATTGCTTTAGGTTGAATACCCGCCACGCCAAGAGCTTTCGCCATGGCATCGGGTGAAAGTTCGCCCATTCGTGGCAACGTTCCATCCAGACGACCTCTCAGTTTTTTGTTATCACTGAATCCTCTCAGGAACTCCTCATACACAGGATATCCCTCTTCAGCGATGAGTATTTCGTCGTATTTATCAATAAATTCTTTGATTTGCTTTTCGGGCAAAGGATATTGTGACACTTTTAGCACCGGAATGTCCAGATTCTGAGTCTGTTTCACCTCCATCACATAGTTGAAGGCAATACCGAAAGCAATCACTCCTTTGGAGCCGGTTCCTTCTACCACACGGTTGAATTTTGAACTTTCGGATAGTTTTACCAGCTCACTTTGCGCACTTAACAGGTTGGAATAACGCATCCGCGCAATAGCCGGAAGCAAAATCCATTTCCTCTTATCTGTATCGGGATTAAGCGCATTCTGTGCTTTTATTTCGGTGCGTTTTACAATGGCGCGAGAGTGCGACAGACGGGTGGTTACGCGCAACAATACCGGAAGCTTAACGGTTTCAGACATCTCGAAAGCATATTGTACCGACTCGTAAACTTCCTGTTGATTAGATGGCTCCATCAATGGTAAGAAGGCAAATTTACCATACACACGGGTATCCTGCTCGTTTTGTGAAGAGTGCATCGACGGGTCATCGGCAACAACGACTACCATGCCGCCGTTAATCCCGGTAATGGCCGAGTTGATAAATGCATCGGCAGCCACATTCAGTCCCACGTGCTTCATACACACCATGCTGCGCTTGCCTGCATACGACATACCCAAAGCAGCTTCGTAGGCCGTCTTTTCATTGGCAGACCAACGGCAACGAACTTTACGCTCTCTCGCTTCTTTCGATTTCTGTATATATTCTGTGATCTCAGTTGAAGGGGTGCCCGGATAGGCATAAACGCCGGAGATACCGGCATCGATGGCGGCAACGGCTACTGCCTCTGCGCCCAACAGAAGTTGTTCTTTCATGCTAATTATCTTGTCCTGTTAATTTCGTGCGAAAGTAATATTTTATTCACAGAAACCGGAAAATAATCTGATTAATTCATCAACGGCTCTTCTGTTTTCCAACATCAATGAAAAATGTTTGTTTGATTCAGCCGATGATATCCCGTTTCCCTACTATTTAAACGCTCATGTACTGGTAAATTCCGGAAATGCTGACTTAGTCGGCTAAAATGAATGAACCTGACCAATTCAGACACATTATTAAACAAAATCTACACCTTGCCGGTGCCACACGACTGTAATTTTGCGCCATTGAAATTTTCTAATCATCCAACATCGTTTTTTATGAAGCTGGTATGTATAAAGGTTTCATTGGCAACGAAAATAACAAAGTTACATGAGAAAACATTATTATGTATTAACCGTTTTGAGCCTGTTTGTAGCAGCTCTACAGGGTGTAACCGCGCAGGAATATAAAGCTCCGGCGCTGCCCGTAATTTCAGACAAAGTATTTGATATTAAGTCATTCGGGGCTGTTAGCGATAAGAAAACAGATAATACCCAGGCCATCCAGAATGCTATCAATGCTGCCGATAAAGCCGGAGGGGGTCGTGTAGTGATTCCTGCCGGTACTTATTTGTGCGGACCGTTGCAGTTTACCAGTAATCTGAATTTTCAGATTGACTCAGCTGCTACGCTCCGCTTTTTGCCTATTGACAGATACCCGGGTGGATTGGCGGAAGGAAACAGCTTTATCAGTGGAACAAAGCTGCATGATATTGCCATTACAGGCAAGGGTACCATTGATGGTCAGGGAAGTCCGTGGTGGCCTCATGCCAAAGAGGCCGGAGCAAAACGTCCCCGAATGATCGTCCTCAGGGATTGTGATAAGGTGTTGGTTGAAAATGTCACGCTGACCAACTCGCCGATGTTTCATATTGCCATTGGTGGAAAATCAACCAATGTAACTGTAAGTGGAGTAACGGTGCGCGCACCGGCATCTGATGATACGATAAACCCAAGCCACAATACTGATGCCTGTAACGTGACGGGTCACAATATCTTAATCAAAAACTGCGATATCAGTACCGGTGATGATAATTACACCTGTGCGGGAGGTACGTCGGATGTATTGATTACCAACTGCAAGTACGGTTACGGTCATGGCGTTTCCATTGGTAGCTACACACAGGGAGTATCCAATATTACTGTTGAAAATTGTACTTTTACCAATACAGAATGCGGTATTCGTCTGAAATCAGACCGTGATCGCGGAGGGGTTGTGCAAAACCTTACTTACCGTAACCTTAAGATGAATAACGTGCGCATTCCTATATTGATCTATGCAGCTTATAATGCGAAAGGGGAGTACAGAAACCTGCAAAAACTGACTCCGGAGATTGCCGCTACCTATCCGTCAGAAACGGTGACTGAAAAAACGCCTGCTTTCCGTAATATTACCTTCAGCAATATTACCGCTACAGTAGAAAAAGGGAAACGAGCCGGTCTGATATGGGGATTGCCGGAATCACCTGCCGATAATATTCTTTTGCAGAATGTAAATATCACTGCGGAAAATGATTTGGGTATCTATTTTGCGAAAAATGTACGTTTGGAAAATTGTAAAATCCGAACTAAGTACGGTCTGAATAAACTGTCCGTAACTAATGCAGAGGTTACTCTTGATGGAAAACCGGTAAAATAAATTCTTTCCGATTACCCGAAACAAAAATACCAGACAGGTTTTGAAAACCTATCTGGTATTTTTGTTTCGGATAGTTTCTTGATGAGATTCGAATGAATGGCAATCAACATAAGCTTGTGGACACAGACTCCCTTTTGCTCATGATGCTCAGCAGAAGTATCAACCCGCTCAGCATAGCGAGAGCGCAAAAAGCAAACAGCCAGGGCATTCCGGCATAATGGATTACTCCTCCAATCATCGGTCCCGTTACCCCCAGTGATAAATCGATAAACAGGCCATAACCTGCCAGCGCCGCTCCTGCATTGGCAGATGGAGCGCTACGTACAGCTTCTACCCCAAGTGCGGGAAATACCAGAGAGAATCCGAACCCTGTAATTCCAGATCCCAGCAAAGCAAGGGTTGAATTGGACGCCATGAATAAGATTATAAGCCCGGCAAGTTCTGTAATGAAACAGATTAGCCCGACCTGTAAGCCTCCTTTTATATCTATATATTTTGCAAAAAACAACCGTCCGAAAATAAACAATACACTGAAGACGGTCAGGCACAGTGCTGCATTCGTCCAGTGAAAATAGTCGTAATAGAGTGTGATGAAATTGGAGATACCGCCAAAACCGATTGCGGATAAGCCCAGGCAAATGCCGAAGGGGGCAACGATTCGCAACACATTGAAAAATGAGGTTGAGTCGCCTTTGTTTTTATTGGGTCTGACTGCTTTTTTTGAAGAGGCATAGAGCCAGCCGATAAGTCCGACAAGAAATGTGATAAATGCGATTGAGTAAAGCGATCCGTATTGAACACAAACTACGCCAAGCGGAGCCCCTACAGCTAAAGCACCGTAACTGGCTATTCCATTGAATGAAATGGCGGTAGCTGTGTGCTTATCACCCAATGTTAACATAGCCCAGTTGATGGGACTGGCCCCAATCATACCTTCGGTGCAACCGGTCAGTAGCCGGGTAATAATCAGCATTAACAGGCTTAAAGCGGGGATGGACTGATAATAAAACGAGATCAGTAACAGCAGGCCACTGAGAGCAAATCCGCTCATGCTGAGTTTTACGATCAGTTTCGGCCCTCTGGTGTCAACAATCTTTCCGGAGTAGCCCCGCATCAGAAGTGTAGTAATGTATTGCAGGCTGATAACGACACCCGTGGTAAGTTCGCTGTATCCCAGTGTTTTGTGGATGTATATGGGCAATACAGCCAACGGCAATCCTATACAAAAATACCCTATAAATGTAAGCAAGACAAAACCTGCGATCTTCTGCTTAATACCTACTGACGATATCTCAACACCCTGTTCTACCGGCATTGCTCGTTTTTTTGCAAAAGTACAAACTTACGAATAGGGGGTAAAGTGATATCGACTTTTATCGTTTGAAAGAGAACATCATTTAACGGTAGCTTGTTGTTGCAGGGAATGAATTAACGTATCCTTTTCCGGGGAAAGATGATACTGAAAACGATGCCGATGAAATGGGGCAAACCCGGTTTCATCGGCTTATCTAAATGCTAAATAAACATCGCAGCTTCCTGTGCTACCTTTCTGTTGTATTCCAACGCCAGCGATTTGTAATTGACCAAATCGATAATGGTACCGATCAGGCACAGTCCGGCGGTGAAAAAATAGAGGATTCCCATACCCATTTGATTTGTCAGGAACCGTTGGATACCCGAAAAACCGGCAAAACCAAGCAGTGTGGTTACCAGAATGATCATCGGATCCCTCCGGCGACTGCGGTAAATGATGGCAAAGTTGCGGATTTGTTCGTCTGTTTTGTCTTTCAACAGCGCATCAATGGTCATTGCTTCGTCGAGCTCAAGCTCAGGCATTTGTGATAAGATTCGGTTCATAGTATTGATTTTTAAAAGTTCTGTTTCATTTCTGATTGGTTTTTATCTTGCGGACAAAGAGTAATTGGTAACTGCGACGCAATAATATAACGACAGCCGGAAGTGCTAATGGATGTGCATGGAATGAATCAATCAATCGGCCCCGGAATAACAGTGCGATACCATGTCCCAGCCCACACCCCGGACAGAAATCGATGCCCAGGTGCCTGAACAGGCAAAGCGAAAAATGGCCACTTTGGTCCGGATCGGTCATGGCAAGCAAAGTGATGGCAATCAGCCAGAACCAACCTTCCGGTTTACCTCCTGCTATATATTTACTTACTTTATTTCGCATAATACAGATGTATTCACCTTTTCTTTGTTACACATCTTGCTTGTTAGTGTTACCCCATGACAATATACTTTACATATCGCTGCAACCAATTATTTTTAAAGTCAAACCAATCCTGACGATAAGGTGAATTATCTATGATCTGTTTGAATTTGGCGAATGGTTTTTTGCTTTGGAGAGCATCGGATAGTTTATTCCTGAGTTTTTCATTGGATAAAGTTTGAACGAACTTTTCCATAATCTTAAAAGATTCGTACGATTCCAGAGGTTCTATGCAAACGCGCTTTTCCCATTCCGGATATTTCAGTTCTAATTCATTAATCGATAGGCCTGTTTGCATTTCTGCTTCTTCCGGATCATCAATAAGACACTGCGGAATTTCTTCTATTTCAAGGGTCTCAGGATTCAAAAAACAGACAAGTCCGGCATCAATACTACCTGCTATACTTTTGATTATTTTGTCGTATTGAGTCGGTAAAGTGAATTCATCATCATCCGGTTCTTCAATGATGACGTATTCTTGCAGAAACTCAAGGATTTTTTGTAGTTCCCGTTTATCGTCTTTTACCGCATGTATGATTCGGAGTATTTCGTCTAATTGATTGTTTGAGTTCATAAGTATGCTATTTAGATATTCTGATCAATAGTATTCGTAAAACAAATCTGCAATTCCATCTGCAAAACCATAACCGCATGAAGAAGCCCATTTCACGCAATCTTCTACGCGAATTCTGAAATCTTGCAGGATATTATGTTTAGCCATAAATTTCAATGCCTCGAAAAAATTATTGTAAGCGCCGGTGTAGAAGGCCTCATCCATATCGCCATAACGGGAGGTAAACTCGCAGGCGCACTCGGGCAAGGTGAGCATCACGTCAGCCAGCGCTTCGGGTGAAGGCTGTAAATCTTTAAAGTCGGCAATGGCCCGTTTGGCAACCGAATATTTCAATCCTGCCTGCTCCGGACTCTCCACATTAAATTCTTTCCGAATCAGCTTCTTATATTTCTCGGCCAGCTCTTTTTCATTTCGTGGATTCAGATAGAATTCGTAAAACTCTTTTACCGCTTTGTTCTTATCGTATAAATCCAGAATTTGCTCCACCAACTGCTCTTTAGTCAGTTTGATTAGTTCTTTTTTTAGGGATGCTTTTGACATATTTACTGTACCTTGTTACAACGTATAGTAATACTTTCTAATTCTTTCAGCCATCAGTTTCCTTCTTTCTTTCAGAAAATCTTCAAAGTGGTTATGATCCATTGTTAGAACCCGTTGGGGAATGCAATTGACGGCTAAGTTGATAAACAAAGCATCTTCATCGTCAATGTTACCAAATACACGTACCTTAGTTATACACTGTTTGTGTACCATGCCAAAATATTCATAGGGAGCTCGATTGCCAATAGCAATATTGGACTGTGTGTCCAAATAGGTAAAGTTGGCAATTTGATTATATTTCGACTTTTCTTTCACCCCATGTTTCTCCAAATAGTTTTTCGGAAATATATGATGAATATCTCCCATGATGGTAATCAGGTCACTAACCCTTGTGCCGAGCATCAATAAGGAATCATCCTTAAAATAAACCTGAGCTGCTAGGAATGTATTAAAGTATGGACTATTGATCGCCGAAGTCTCTAGATTTTGAACAAGACCAACCTTCCAGAATGTTTCAGATAGCTGAGCCTCTTCCACTTCTTTGAAGAAATCGACAAATCCTTTTTCTGCTATACGACGCATATCCATATCCATTACCGTCTCAGGTGAGGTTATGTAACGGCTGGTCAGAGTGCTTAGCACATACCATTTGATGACGTAATGTCTTATTTTTGTTTTCTCTATAGACGGATCGTTGTTAAGCAATAGATAAAGCGTATAGGCAAAGTCAAGAGTCATCTGTGAATTGATCAGCCGATTAGAGATAAAGCCAGCCGATTTAAGTGCCAATACGAAGTTTGAGAAAGAGTACTGGTTAATGAAGTTATTTACACCCTGTGTTAGTTTGGTAAAAGATCCCTCAGCAATCTCTTCTTTGTAATCACGGGTTATAAAATCGCGGCCACCTAAAAGGCTAACCAGATCTTTCATTTTTCCCCGGCCAAACTGATGCATAAATGATACTCGCAGAATATCGCTATAATCCGGATCATAAATATCACCAATGTCCTCTTTTAGCCATTTGATTTTGGCAGCGAAAGAAGAAGCCATAAACTCCTTATCCTTTATCATTTCGAGATACCAGTCAGGCTGAACTGCTAAGTGGGAGAAATAGTCTATAGTCTTACGCAGCATATTTCCTCCATATATAGTATTAGCTGCTATTTTGGACATGGCGAAGTCAGCCTGATTTAGTTTAGCACCCTGGCTGTTGATGCGAATGAATATTTCTGTAACCTCATCAATAGTAAGTTCTCGATTAAGTGTGATTACCCCGATTTGCCGGTTCTTTATATCCAGAAGATTCATAAGTACTTTGTTCAATTCGCCTCCATTGATGTCGGTATTCTTTACGCAGTAATCATTTACAAACTCCCACATATTAAAGTTATGGTGAAACAAGGCTGCAATATCCGGAATCCATCTTTTGTCTTTTTTAATGGCATTGTCTTGTACTTTGAATTGTTCCTCATCATCTTCGGCAAAGGGATGAAAGGCGATCTTAATACGCTGTTTCTCAAAATCAGCATTGATCACCTCCATACCGACAATAGAGGTCATTAATGCCGTGATACGCTGCTGTCCATCAATCATAATCTTTTTTCCTTCTGACAACGTACCGTCTTTCAAACGCATATTCGGACTTTGCGAGATAATTATATATCCTGTAGGATAACCAGTGTAGAGGGAGTCTATCAAATCCCTAACCTGTTTGGGCTTCCATACAAACGGGCGTTGTATTTCGGGTATTGCGATTTCGTTCGATTTGATCAATCCCAGGATTTGCTCTATACTGAGATTGGAGGATTGATATTTTTCTGCCATATTCCTATTTGTTCAATATGTTGCGTGATTATATGATAAAATGCGTCATGCTCTGGCCTTTATTTTCCATGAAGGGAGTGTTGAAATTATCACAGATATCAGATTCGCTAAGCTCTTTTTGTTGAATTTTGCCACAGGATAAGTAATTTGTGTTCATCGGAATGAGCTGATTTACTGAATAGACGCTTCTTGTTGATTTACATTGATTTACAAAGATTGCATTGTCCATCCATGTTTCTCCTCACAAATCTACAAAAAAAATCATTTCAATATATTGCTATTTTTTACATTTAGGAGGTTGGGGTATAGATTTATTGGTACTTAGAGCTTGTTTAATTTTTACCGAAACATTTTCATATTAAGGAGAAAAGCAAAAAGTTACATCAAAATTGACCTGAAAAAGTATCGCAATAAAATTTAAACAGAATCCAGTCCTCTCATTTTAATTCATTGCAAGTATAGCTCAATAGCCTCCAGCTTTTAGCAGGATGAATAACGGAATTAACTGGCGCTTTCGTCCAATTTATTTGTATTAGTGGCTAAAGTCTCTTGTGATAGTTTTGCTGGTCCATCAGCTAAAACAGGAGGCAATTCGATCGTAGCTTAGTTTACCTTTGACTCTCATTCAGAAGTAATGAAGGGATAAAACCCAGATAAGTTCCTCATAACTTCCAGATGAAACCCAGATAAAACCTATATATAAGGATCGGTTTTATCTTTGACTTATTTTTAAGTTGCCTTGCACTTAACTACATGAAGAATCTGTATTACCCCTTAACTACAACTGAAGATTCCATGAACGACCACAAGATAACGTGGAAAATAATAAGTACTTATTTAGGGTTGTTTCCTGAGAGTATTTATTATTTGTAGATGAATTGACCTCGGAACATATCAGCTTCGATTCTCCTCCGTTCTAGCTCCGATACTCCTCCGATACTGCTCCGATACTGCTCCGATCATGGAATATTTGATGTTTTTTATAGTTAGATGTTTTGCTTGGTTGCTTTGTGTTGATCTGTAATTTATTGCTTTCTTAAAGTAGTAGATTGTAAGTTTGGTTCTGCGGAGGACAAAATTGGGATTTTCTTATTTGATTCCATGAAGTATCTAAAGAGGTAGGGGTATTTGTGTGTTTACAGGTGTCGGACTTTGATTTTTGATCGGATTGTCTGAAAAATTCTGTTTCTGACATTTTGTTACTCCATTTTTCCCAAATAAGGTGTTTTTCTATCTTCTGATCCTCTAGGGATACTCCAGGGATGCTCCAGGGATCCTCCGGAGATGGTATAGAAAACAGGTGTAATAGAAAAAGAGGTTGATATACTTATAAAAAGTTGCCTGTTTCTCTTTTTGGCTGTCAGAATGATAATCATGATCGTTGATCTACACTTTACGGGCTTAGATTAAGTCAAACATGAAGATTTGTAGGTATGGCATTGGCTGATTATACTTACTGCTTTGTTAAATACATACTTGTATTATCTTAAAATACGCCTCGTGTTAACAAAATGTCAAATAGCCATAAATGATGTTTATGGATAAAACAATTGTGAGAAAAGCCCGTTATATTTGCATCATGTTTTTCATGGTATTAGATTTAAGGTTAACAAAAAGGTTGAGGTTGTCGTGAGACAACCTTTTCTGTTTTTATACGGTTTGACCATTTATCTTTGGTCTGTCAGTGTATAATTGTTTTGCCTTATTCTGATCAAAACAAACCTTTTCTTCAACAAAATCAGCACATTAACAGACACGACAATGAAAGATATCGAAATGATACAAAAACTTTCCGTCCTGCACTGCATATTGCAGATGATAGCTTCGGCTGACGGAGGATTTAATGAAGAACGCGATCAGGACGCCATAGATGTGACTCTGAAAGAGCTGGATTTACCTCCCGGTTTTTCCCTCAATGGAGCGCTCAGATTGAATCCATACGATTGTTTTGTTCATCTAAACTCTCTAAACGATCAGGACCGGGAGGCATTTCACCAACTCATGCATAAGATAGCCGGTATGGCAGGAGATACAGAAGTGAGAATGAACTGCGCGAACTATCTTTTGGGCCTTTGTGTCAGAAAATAACGGATTATTTACTCGTTCCCGTTTTCTTAAGCAATAGATTGAAATAGAGATAAACCACGGCATGCAGCGGATTCCTGAAGTTTGTTTTTAAATCCAGCAAACGGTTTCCGATAGAGGTGTAGCAGTAGAAATCCCGGTTTGCCTTAATCGTAGCTTCGCTGAGGTCATCCGGAGTCATTTGGGCGGGAACAAATGCTGACCGGTTGTAGCGGTAATCCGGATGGTTCCACCATTGACCGTCATATAACAGCCGGTTCTCCTTTTTCAGTTGTTCGTAAATGGGAGTACCGGGATAAGGCATCATAAGGTTGAAATAGGCTAAGGAAAATCTGTTGGATACCGCAAAATCAACTGTACGTTTTAATGAGTCGATGGAGTCACAATCATTGCCAAAGACAAATGCTGCCCAGTTTAGCATCCCGTAATCTCTTAATACCCGGATTGGCTCCTCGTACTTGTTGAAATTAATCAGGTTGGGCGCTTTATGGTAACTGCGCAGACCTTCTGTTGTGATTGAATCAAAGCCGATCAGATTTCCCATACATCCGCTTTCTGCCATCAGTTTCATCAGCTCCCGGTCTTCAGTCATTTCGATACTGGCCTGGCTCACCCATTTGATTCCCATTGGAATAAGCTCCCGGAGGAAATGCTTCAGGATCTCTTTCTCACCAGTGATATTATCGTCCACAAAGAGATACATACGCTTCTTATCCGATTCGATTTCCCGGATCACATCAGCGCTGTTCCGGCAACGATGCGTCTGTTTAAAGTATTGCGATACAGCGCAAAAAGTGCAGTTGTATTTGCAGCCCCGGCTGAACTGAATCAGGGTTACGGGCAGGTATTTTTTCCCTTTAAATATTTCCCGGTCAGGAAAACAATGGTATTGGGGAAGAATTCCATTTCCGTAGTATCTTTTCTGGAGACGATTGTATTTCAGATCTTCCATGATTTCGTCCCATATTCTTTCCACATCACCGATGACTATTGAGTCAGCATGCATTTCGGCCTCGTCGGGCAGTAACGAAACGTGTATTCCTCCCATAATTACCCTGACTCCCCGTTCTTGGTACTCCCGGGCAATCTCATAGGAACGGCGTGCACTGAAAGTTTCTACCGTAATACCCACTAAATCTGTGGGTTCATCATAAGGAATCTCTTCCAGCCTGTCATCGTAAAATACGACTTCCTGGTCATTCCTTTTGCATAATCCGGCTAATACAGCTATTTGCAAAGGCTCCATACATCCGTCATATAGTTTTATTTCGGGGAATAAATGGCTGATATTCGGCATAATCAGGGTAATTTTCATGGCTAAGGTTTTAAGGAATTGTTATTTCTTGTCAGTAGATGGTTCTCCCGGAATTTTGAGTAACCAGTTGATAATGATGTAATCGCTCAGGAAGGCAATCAGGAAAACAGCTGCGCTCAATATACCAAAGACCCGGTTGGGCTTGAAATCACTGACAATGAAACAAATAAAACTACCCACTAATGCGAAGCAGGTAATAAGCAGACTAAAACTCAATGCTTCCAGATTGTCTTTCTGAATCAGGCGGCAATAGACCAGCTGAATAGCGTAATCCACAATAAGGCCCAGGCAGACGATAGCCGTCATAGCCGTACCCATATTGACATCTATCCCGAATACAATAAACATAATGACCAGGGCGCCAAGGGGTATGGCATTGGCCAGCATACATACACTCGCATTACGGATGCTCCGGGTCAGGACAATAAAGGTCAGAAAGATGATGATAGCTGAAAACAGCAGAGAGCGCAACAACGATTTGGAGTGCATCGTATTGATGTAATCATATATCAATGCAGGGCTGTAATAGTAAAACCGGAACTCGTTTTGTGAATTCTGTGAAATTCTATCCAGTTGGTTTTTAATGATTTCTATCTGATTCGGATCTTTGATGACAATACGGATCCGGGAAAGGTTATCTCTGATATAGACATTGTCAGATTTCGGTCTGGTTAGGAATGGATTTCCTCCGAGTTCTTTCCTATAAAAGTCTATTTCATCTTTAAATGAATAGATATTGCGGACTCCCGGAATCTTTTGGGCTTTTTTTACCCAGTCCAACGTAAATTGTTTGATGCCGGTTGAAGAGTTACTATTTTTCTTTTCAATCAGGACATCCATTCCGAAGAGCGAATGGAAATTTGTAGTCAGTTCTCTGTAAGTGGGGCGAAGTTCGGTCTTTAAAGGAATAAAGGATTCAAAGTCAGTGTGAAAATATAGCTTGTTGATAAAAAATAGGGATACTATCATGACTGCAATCATTATGGTTCCGAGCGATTTGTTGAATTTCAGTAGTTTGCTCAGCACAAAATGGAGAGAATGATTGGGCATCCGGTTCGCTTTAAAGAAACTGAGAAAGAAAGGTACCGTCAGGAAAGTGACGAAAAATTCCAGCATAATGGAGAGACCGCTGATCAACCCGAAGTTACGGATGTAATCGAAATTACTGAATAGAAAAGAGAGAAAGGCAATAGCCGTAATAAATGAGGTAAAGAATGAAGGCACTACATATTTGCGGATAGAATAACGGATTCGATCTGTTTTATTCATACCGTTAGGAGCATTATAATAGCCAACCAGTAGATAGATGGTATCCGTAAATGAGGAAATAAAAACCAACGGTATGGCAATCACTGTCACCATATTCAACTTTACATTGAACAGTCCGAAAAAGAAGAGCAGAGGTATAATGGAAAATAGCGCATTACTAAAGACAACAAGCAGGGTAGTGGGATTCCTGAAAAATAGAATCATAGCCAACAGGTAAAATACAAGTATATAGAATGAATTCACCATCAGGTCTTTGCCAATCGACTTTTCAATCTGGTTTTCCACCTGTAATTCGCTGATTGCTTTGATCCGTTCTATACCGGGATAAGGGCGGGCAATGATTGAGTTGAGCTTATCGGGATTAAAGTCCTTGCCGTTCAGATATAGAATAGTCAGTGTATGCCTGCAATCTACCGAGATCAGTTGCAGCATAAGCGGTATTTGGTTTAACCCGGTGAGGACAGATTGAGTTTGATCGGTCGCGTTGTATTTATATTGGATGTAGGCTTTGGCCCGATAGAGCGATTCAATCTTTGAATCGGGGAAGGAGGATTTAAGCGACTGCTCCAGTTGGCCGAGGCCTTTCAGAAACTGTTCTATCGAACCTTTTTGAGGAGTAATCTGAATCTGTATATTGTCTTTGTAGGGTTCAAACTGCCTGATTTTGTAATACGCGGTAGTGTAGGGATTGTTTTCAATAAAGTAAGATTTAAAGTCCTCATTGATAGGTATAGGCTTAAGCATTCCCGATATAATCAGGATAAGCAGGAGAATAATTGCAAAATTCAGTCCCCTTTTGTTTGCCAGATAATCCACCACCTTGTTCACAACGCACTGACTTTCTACTTTAAACAAATGAAAAGTGTAATCTGCTTTAGGGTTGAAGTTATTTTCTTGGATGAAATTTCATCTGATATGCAGTGAATTTAAAATAATAGTTCAATTCTCAGTTATTTTCGGATGAATGATTGTTATAAATGTGTGAATCCGTTTTTGATTCTGAAATCCGGTTTAAATTCTTTCCATATATCAAAAACGGTTGGTCAAAAACATAAGCCTGACCATGAAAAAATTGATCAAAAGAGTCAATACTCCGGACGAGCTAAATTCCGGATGGGATAATCTGGCTGAATTTTATTTCCAGAAACAGGAATTCCTGGCTCATCTGCATTTTCATAATCCCTGTAATCAACGCTATTATGAACTGTATCGCAATGAGCATCTGGTGGCAGGCGCGATTGTTTATTCGCTGACTGTAAATGCTTTGACCTTTTCAAATATTCCCAGCCCGCTTAAAGTCCAAGTAATTGGATTGCCTGTTTCGGTGGCTACTCCACCCATTATTGGCGAATCTGAGGAATTTGAATTTTTGCTCTCGGAACTCATTAAAATTGAATCGGGATTAATCCTCGGACTCAACTTTCTCCGGGATTATTTGTCAGGCAAAGCTTTAAATATGAATACATTGCCTACGGTGATATTTCCTGTCAGATACGATAGCCTTGAGGTATATAATTTGTCTCTTCGGCATCAATACCGGCGGCGCATTCGCAAGGCGCGGGAGAAATTCTCCGGCGTCAGAGCTGAGACATCGTCATGTGTCGGTTTCACGCAAAAGCACTATGAGCTCTATCTGGCGATCATGAAAAGATCCACCACCAAACTGGAGGAACTGAGCTATGAATCGTTTCGCCAACTTCCAGAAAAGTTTCAGTTAACCACTTATTATTCAGGTAATGAAATGATTTGCTGGCATATCATTTGTAAAGATAAAAAGGTACTCTTTTTCTATTTTGGAGGGATGAATTACGAATTGCGCGATAAATATCATTCGTATTACAATAATTTGCTGGGCATTTTACAAACTGCTTTTGAATATAAATTTCCAATAGTAGACTTCGGTCAGACTGCAGAAACCGCCAAAACCCGTTTGGGAGGTGAACTGAGCCTGCGCCGGATGTTCGTTTACCATCGGAATCCGGTTATTCTCTTTTTATTCAGATTATTATCCCGGTTTATTACCTATAAGTCAAAGACTGTAAAATGCCGGGTTTTTAAATGAATCGATCATTTCTGCCTTATGAGAGTCCTGTTTGTGCGACCTAAACCGTCTCCTGAAACCATTGGACTACAACATGTCATGATTGTTGAACCATTGGAACTTGAAGTATTAGCAACGCTGATACAGGCTGAGCATGAAGTGCGGATTGTGGATCTGATTCTGGAGAAAAAAGAGCTTGTATATTTTCTGAAAGAGTTTGTGCCTCAGGCGGTTTGTGTAACCGGATACATTACGCACATTCCCGTCATGATTGAGTGTTGCCATGAGGCCAAGCTATTTAACGACAATATAATAACGATTGTAGGAGGAGTGCATATAGAGAAATTCCCGGATGATATAGAGCATCAGGCTGTCGATTACCGGGTGATCCGGAATGCCACGCGGACGTTTCCTCAATTGATCTCCTTTTTAGCTCAAAAGGCTGATTTTCCACAGGGTGTATTAAGGAAAAATGAAATAGTGATTAGTCGGAACCTGCCCGATTATGATTTCTACTTTCCTATTCCTGACCGCTCTTTGACGCAGAAATACCGGGGCAAATACTTTTACGTTTTCCATGATAAGGTGGCTCTGGTGAAAACCTCCTTTGGTTGTCCCTATCATTGCAAATTCTGCTATTGCCGGAAAATAACCGACGACCATTACTTCACCCGTCCGTTGGAGGAGGTGATTGAAGAACTTTCAGGCATTCGGGAAAAGGAAATTTACATCGTGGATGATGATTTCCTCGTGAGTAGAAACCGTGTCGCTGAATTTATCCGACTACTCAAAGAAAACAATATCAGTAAAAAGTATCTGATCTACGGAAGAGCCGACTTTATTGTCTGTAATCCGGATGTGATAAAGGATTTCAGAGAGGTTGGTCTAAGGACGGTAATTGTAGGCCTGGAGTCATTTAATGACCAGGAACTCAGTGGTTTTCATAAAGAGTCGGATAGTAATATAAATATGCAGGCAATGGCGGTTTTGAATCAAAACAAAGTGGATTGCTATGCTGCCGTAATAGTTTCACCTTCGTGGAGTGAAAATGATTTTCGTAAAGCTGGTGATGTGATGCTGGAATTGGGAATTAAGTTCGTCAATCTGCAACCGCTGACTCCGTTGCGGGGAACCGGAATTGAGATTGATGATAGAAACCTGATTATTCCACGTGATGAATACGCCAAATGGGATCTGGCTCATGTAACCATTCGTCCGGAAAAGATGAGTGTAACCGATTATTACCGAAATATTATGAAGTTGTATCAACGCATTATCCTGAATCCTAAAACCTTGCTTAGGCATGCAAAATATCCGCTCTATTTGCAACTCAGAATGATGGTAGGCGTAAAAAAGGTACAACAACAATATCGAAATAAAATCATGGAGACCGGAAAAGATGCCTAAAGTTCTCTTCATACAACCTTCGCAATACCTGGTTCGGGGCGGCATTGTCAAACAAAAGAAACTTTACCTGCCGGGACTGGTATTTCCGCTTCTTGCGGCCATGCTTCCTATTCACTGGGAGGTGGAAGTCAGGCTGGAGGTGATTGATGATATTGATTTCAATGCGGATGCCGATATAGTGGGTATTGGAGCGATGGGGCACTCAATTTTCAGGGCGTTTGATTTGGCGGATGAATTCAGAAAGCGGGGAAAGATTGTTTTTATGGGCGGTTATATGGCTTCGATGGTGCCAGAGATGGCATTGCAACATGCAGATAGTGTGGTGATTGGTGATTCGGAGCTCTCTTTTCCGCAACTGGTGGATGATTTTGAGAAAACAGGGCAACTAAAGCCGATATATGATAATCCACTGACAGAGTTAAAGCATTTACCCATACCGAGATATGAAATGCTAACAGCAAAACCGATAGGAGATATGCTGCCTGTTCAGGCTGGTCGGGGCTGCACACACGGTTGCAGTTTTTGCTCGATAGCCTGCATCTATAAAGGCCGGCACATGATGCGTCCGATTGATGAAGTTATTCGCGATATAGAATATATCCGGAGTTTGGGGTATCGCAAGTTTTATATGATTGATGACAACATCATGAATAATCCTGCTTATCTGGAGGAGTTGTGCCAACGCATAGAGCCATTAAGGATGAAATGGTCAAGCCAATGTACGATGGATTTAGCCAAAAACGATTCATTACTCAAACAGGTGGCAAAGTCTGGTTGTGAGATACTGAGCCTGGGACTGGAAAGTATTTCTCAGGAAGGACTGGATAAACTGAATAAAAGCTGGCTTAGGGTAGATGATCACCGGACGCTGATAAAGGCATTTAACGATGCCGGGATTATGATTAGTGCAGAGATGATTATCGGAACGGATGGTGATACAATTGAGTCATTAAAAGCGACTTACGATTTTATCAAAGAGTGCAGGATTCCTTTGTTGCGCATCTATTTTCTCACTCCGGCACCTGCCACAAAGCTTTATGTCGAGTTAAAACATTCAGGAAGACTGATACATGAAGACTTCAGTCATTACAATTCGTCAGAATGCGTCTATTATCCGGAGAAGATGACGCCGGAAGAACTCACATATATGTATAACTGGTTGAATGGTAGGATATTTTCGATAAATGGCATCGTATCACGAACATTGCTGAACAAGCAATTTCTGCATTACCCGTTGAAGCACCTGTTTGCATTTTTCGTAAATCTGCATTACAGATCTTATGTCAAAAGAGGAGAAACCCCGCTGATTATATGATTTTCGAACCTAATTCATGAAGCTATGCAAAACAGTTCTGCAATACCCGATATCTCAACACTTTACCGTCTTCCATTTTCCAAGAATGATAACCCCAACGGGTGGGTGGAGATTACCACCGATTGTAATCTCAGATGCCCCGGGTGTTACCGCGGATGCAACAGAGACGATAATATTGCTCTTCATGTACCACTTGAACAGGTGAAAGTAAACGTTTTGGAAATGAAACGAATACGTAATTGTCAGATCATCTCTCTGAGTGGGGGAGAGCCCCTGTTGCATCCCGATCTGGAAAGCATTGTCCGGTTTATCCGTGATAACCAAATGTTCCCCTTTGTTCATACTAACGGATTGCTGCTGACCCCGGAACTGATAACCAGATTAAAAAGAGCCGGACTTGCCGGGCTTATCATTCGGGTCGATTCACTGAGCCGCAATCGTGCAACAACCGAGGAGGCCTTGAATAGTGTCAGGCAAAAGTACGGGGAAATGGTAAATGCAATAGGGGGGATTCACCTTACTTTTCTCTGTGTGGTTAACAAGGACAATATCGCTGAAATCAATTCGGTGGTGAAATGGTCGATTACCAATGCTAAGTTGGTGGATTTCATTACTTTTATCCCGATGCGGCAGGTTCTTTTTCAGAAAACAGACGTGATAGACAGCTCTAAATGGATTTATTTACAGGATTTGTGCGATCAGATACAATCTGTAATCCCAAACATTCGGTATGCTTCATATTTGGGAAGTAAAGTCGAAAACACAGCGATGAAGTGGCTGCAATCTCCATGGATTGTGATGAATAACCGCATTCTTGGTTATACCGGTCCGAAATTCGTAGAGTCTTTCCAGATGCTGCACCATCTGTTTAAAGGTAAATATGCCTATAAATTTGGTCAGGGACGAAGCTATCTGAATTTCTTCCAGATTTTGATAATCAGTGTTTTCCTTTCTGATTTTCGGGGTGTTGCCCGTAATTTCATCAAAGAAATAATCAGTAATCCGTTGAATTTGTTTCAACGGGCAACTGTTCAGCTGCTTTGCTACATCATACCGCCCGGATTGGTTGATGGTATGCGCGATGAGTGTGACGGATGTCCCGATGCAATCCTGTATAACGGGAAACTGGTACCGTCGTGTGGGTTGGAAGAGTACAAACTTTTTGAAAATCAAACCGATAATATTCAGAAAGATGATAGCTGTCATTAAGGTCAGGTCATGTCGGAATTTGGGCCGTTTTATCAGTTTTCCTGACCGGCTTTATAAAGATGATCCTAACTATGTCCCGGAATTGCGTATTGTAAGGAAAATGATCCTGGACAGGAAGAAAAATCCATTCCTTGAACATTCCAAAGCTGAGTTTTTTATGGCGGTTCAGGATCGTAAGGTTGTGGGACGAATTGCGGTTATCCGCAATAACATTCATATCCGTCAGACCGGAGAGCAATGTGGTTTCTTTGGCTTTTTTGAGGTTGTAGAAGATTACGAGATTGCCAAACGCCTCATTGATCAGGCTGTTATGTGGCTTAAAAACGAAAAGCTGGATTGCCTGATCGGGCCTGAGAATTTTACAACAAACGATTCCTGTGGCATCCTGGTTTCCGGATACGACACCCCACCTGTGGTGATGATGCCTTATAATAAACCCTATTATGAGGAATTTCTCACCCGGTACGGATTTCAGAAAGAGATTGATCTCTATTCTTATAGCCTGAATCACCTTTCTTTCAAACATAATTATTTGAAAACGCTATGCCATAGGATAAAAAGCAATCTGATGGATTCCGGCATTAACGTCAGACCCATTCAGTTTGGAAATCAGGAGGAAGAAATTAGTCGGCTAAGAGAGGTGTATAATCTGGCAAACCAAGATAACTGGGGATTTATCCCGCTGGACGAGAAGGAGTTTCATGAAAAAGCAATGCAACTAAAGCAGTTGGTAACTGAAGAGCTGATTCTGGTGGCCGAGAAAGATAGCCGATTCATTGGTTTTGTAGTAGCAGTTCCTGATATTAATCAGATACTTATACGGATTAAATCCGGCAAACTGGGATTGTTTGGCTTATTGCAGATGTTTTGGCATAAACGAAAAGTTAATAATTCCCGCATTCTGATTCTTGGTGTGCTCGAGGAGTACAGAAATAAAGGCATTGATATTTACCTATACGAAAAGATTCAGGAAAATCTGAAGGCTAATGGTATATTTCGTTGTGAAGCCTGCTATGTACTGGAGAACAACGAAACGATGAACGCAATTCTTGAGAAATTGGGAGGAGAGAGAATTAAGACTTACCGTATTTACCGGTATAAAATGAAAAATTGTAACGGACGGAATGGGCCATAAAAAACCTCCGGAAGATTACCTCCGGAGGTCAAAGCTATAATTGGTGATTTATATTTCTACTCTTGAATAAGGAGTAGCGTCCATGCCACAAAATTGCTTATCCTGATATTTGAAATAGCCCGCCATAGCTACCATTGCTGCATTGTCGGTTGTAAATGCAAATTTCGGAATATAGATCTTCCATCCGTATTTCACTGCATGATCCTCAAATGCCTGACGGAGACCGGAGTTGGCGGAAACACCGCCTGCCACAGCGACTTCTTTTACGCCGTATTCCTTAGTTGCTTTACGCAGTTTATTCATCAGAATATCAACGACAGTTGCTTGTAAAGTAGCGCAAAGATCAGCTTTGTTTTTCTCTATAAAATCGGGGTCTTTCTTCAGTTCATCACGCAACAGGTAGAGAAATGAGGTTTTAAGTCCGCTAAAGCTGTAATTGAAGCCCGGAATATGGGGTTTATTCAAAGTAAAAGCATTTGGATTGCCCTCTTTTGCCAGTTTGTCCACTACAGGACCTCCCGGATAACCGAGTCCCATCACTTTGGCACATTTATCGAAAGCTTCTCCTGCTGCATCGTCAATGGTTTGTCCCACAACTTCCATGTTGTTGTAAGCTTTTACCAAAATAATCTGTGAATTACCCCCCGAAACCAACAGGCATAGAAAAGGGAATTTAGGTTGGTTGTCATCCTCTTCGTGCTCTTTGATAAAATGGGCCAATACGTGTGCATGAAGGTGGTTTACATCTACCATTGGGACGTTTAATCCGGCAGCAAACCCTTTGGTGAAAGAGGTTCCGACCAAAAGGGACCCCATTAATCCCGGTCCGCGGGTAAACGCGACAGCACTCAATTGTTCTTTTTCAATTCCGGCACGAGTCAGTGCTGCATGCACTACAGGTATAATGTTCCGTTCATGGGCACGCGAAGCTAACTCGGGTACCACACCACCGTATTCACGGTGAACGTCCTGATTGGTAATTACGTTTGAAAGCATGACTCCATTGCGGATAATAGCCGCTGAGGTGTCGTCACACGATGATTCTATGCCTAGTATGATTGTATCCATTGTCCTTTATTTTCGGCAAAAGTACACAATTATTCGGAGAGAAAATGACGGTTGAATGGGCGAATATGTGTAAATTTGTCAAATAATATACCCTTTGCTATCGTGATTAAATTCATCAAATATACTCTTATATCTATCCTTGTATTTATCGTTGTGATAAATGCATCTCTCTATATATTGCTCAATATCCCGTCAATCCAGCGAAAGATTACAACTTTTGCAACCGAGACACTTAAAAAACAGCTGAATACCGAAGTCAGAATCAAAAGTGTTGATTTTGCATTTATGAATAAAGTGGCTTTGAAAGAGGTCTATATTGAAGACCAGCGTCACAGAGTATTACTGGATGCCAATAAAATTGCAGTTGGTTTAAATCCGATTGAACTGTTGTACAACCGGTTGATTATTAATACTATTCAGCTTTATAGTTTTCACCTTTATCTTTCCAAAGATACCCCAAAGTCAAAACCTAATTATCAGTTTGTTCTTGACGCTTTTAAGTCGGATTCTACGAAAAAAACCAAACCGTTGGCTGAGGTGCAGATCAAATCCATTGTTATCCGTCGGGGAAATGTAAACTACGATGTTTTTTCAGAACCATACAAATTTGGTCGGTTTAATGCGACCCACGTCCGTCTGAGAAATTTATTGGCCAATATTTCCCTGCATACATTTACACAAGATAATATTGATGCTGTTATTAAGCGTCTTGCCTTTGAGGAAAACTCCGGCTTTACAGTGAAAAAACTCACCATGCACCTGATTTCCACGCATAAAAAGGTGTCATTGAATAATTTTAAACTTGAAATGCCTCAATCTAATCTGGCATTTGATAATGTTTCACTGGATTATAGCAAGGTTGATGCTACACATAAATTCAATGATGTAGCACGATTTAATGTGGAAATTCCGGACGGAACCTTATGTCCGCATGATATTGCCGCATTTGTACCGACATTTCGTTACTATTATTCGGTATTGCATCTTGAAACAGCTGTAAAAGGAACTGTCAATAATTTGAATATTAGTAAGATAAATGTTAGCTCGGGCGATAAACTCAGTCTAAGTGCAAGACTGAGGCTTGATGGAACATCAGATATGGCCAATGCCTATTTGTTTGGTAAAATCAATAAACTTCGGATTGATCCAGCCGGTACGACTGAGCTGGTTCGTAATTTGTCAGCGCGCCGAACAGATCTGGGTGAATGGGCACAACGTGCAGGTGTGATTGAATTTAGCGGTGAAGTATCTGGATTCTTGTCGGATCTTGTGGCATTTGGAATGATTAAAAGTAGTCTGGGAGTTTTAAAAACAGACTTAAAAATAGGCCAGGATACCGAGTCAAAACGTATGACCTTTAACGGAAAACTCGTAACTCAGGATTTTGCTTTGGGAAGATTGCTGGCCAACCAGTCATTGGGTAATATTGGTCTTAATCTTCAACTTGATGGGTATCAGGATCCGAAACAATTGCCCCAGGGGAAAGTAAAAGGCGAGATTTTTAAGGTTGATTTTAATAACTACCAGTACCGGAATATCCGGATAAACGGAGACTTCCAGGGTAGTCTTTACAAAGGTAATCTGGAACTAAATGACCCGAATGGCTATTTCTATCTTGGAGGAATTGTGGACAGCAATCCTCGCAATCAAAAGTTTAAGTTAATCAGCAGAGTACGTAATCTGGACTTGAATGCGCTGAATCTTTCGAAGCAGTACAGAGGTTCCCGATTGAGTTTTACAATGAAAGCTGACCTGAATGGAAAATTACCTGACCAGGCATTGGGAGAAGTCTCCATAGATAGTTTGCATTTTCAGGATAGCCGGAATGACCTTAGCTTAGGGCGCATTACAGTTCAATCTCTGAAAGAGGGGGGATTGCAACGATTACGAATCGCGTCTCCTTTGATTAACGGGGAGTTGAAGGGGAAATACCAGATCTCTGCACTGCCACACAGTTTACTGTTTTTTGCGTCACAATATTTTCCATCGCTTACCCATAAGGTATTTCCTGTTGCGCCGACAAATGATTTTGATTTTTCATTTCAGATTTCCAACACTGAAAAAGTTGGTTCGGTATTTAATCTGCCCGTTACTTTTTCAGATGACAGTTATGTAAAAGGGGCTTACAGTGATTTCTCTCACAAATTTTTTACTGAAGCCTATGTGCCGACATTTACGATGAAAAATAAAACCTACAATGATGTAAAGCTATTTGTTGATAATGAGAATCAGCAATTACATTTGTCTGCGGGAACCTATTTTCAGAATAAAAAGAAAGATAATATCAGTTTCTCATTTAATATGATGGCTCAGAGTGATATGGCTGAATGTAAATTGGACTGGAGCAACTCTGCAAAACACACGTATAGTGGAGAATTAAACTTTAAAACAGCTTTTAAAGAGCGTTTTAAAGGAGCTCCTGGAATGAATTTTACCATTATGCCTGGTTCGTTTATTCTAAATGATTCAACATGGAATATTGCACAGTCAACAGTTGTAGTGGATTCCGGCAGGGTATCTGTTCGTGATTTTTCTTTATCGAAGCTGAACCAATTCGTCAAGATTGATGGTAGTGTGTCTAAGAACCCTGAAGATACGCTTTATCTCTCATTGAAAAATATCAATCTGGAATATGTTTTTAATACGCTGAATATTAAAAATGTAAATTTTGGCGGTAAGGCTACCGGAGATTTTATTCTAACCAATCTTATGCGCACTCCTGTTTTACTTACTGAAAACTTTGAGGTCGAGGATTTTTCATTTAACCAGGTTCGTTTTGGAAGGCTGAATCTGTTTAGTCGGTGGAACTCCGAAAATAATGGTATCCAAATGCAAGGTGGTATTATGGGGTATTTGGGAAATAAATCGAAGGTAAACGGATATATTTTCCCAACAAAGGACTCCATTTCAATGAACTTCAATGCTTCGCAATTAAATGTCGAGTTCTTGAAGCCGTATCTGGGCGGAATATTAAAAGACCTGTCAGGGCAGGCGAGTGGCAATGCGCAACTCTTTGGTCATTTCAGTAATCTAAATCTGTCCGGTGATGTCAAGACAGACAAGTTACGTTTCAAGGTTGATTATCTGAATACCTATTATTCAATCAGCGATAGTCTGCATTTGAGACGTAACCAGATTTATTTCAATAATATCAACGTGTTGGATAAAGAAAAGAATGTAGCTATTGCATCGGGCATGATTCGTCATAACGATTTATCGAATTGGCGCTATTCTATACAGATGACAACGCCTAAAATGTTGGTATATGATGCTGCTCGTAAAAATAATCCGATGTTTTACGGGCCTGTCTATGGCTCCGGAAATGTAACAATTAAAGGGGACGAAAAAGTTACAGATATTGATGTGAATATGCAGACAAATGCGGGGACAAATTTCACTATTTCTCTGAATGATGAAAGGTCAGCAACAGAATATAACTTTATTACGTTCCGCAATAAGAAACAGGAATTACTGGAGCTTCAAAGACGGAGAGAAGAGGTTTCGGATATTGCCGTAAAATCCCAACCTGTAGAAAAAGCCCCTCCGGCATCGTCTTCAATTCTGAATCTGAACCTCTTTATTGATATAAATCCGGCGGCGAATCTCAATCTTTTGATGGATCCAGTGTTGGGAGATATGATTGAAAGTCACGGATTGGGAAATATGAAGTTGGTATATAGTACCAATAAAGATGTACAATTATTTGGGCTATATACTATTGAGCGTGGTACTTATGGCTTCAATTGGCAGAATGTTTTTAAGAAGAAATTTACGATAAGTGAGGGGAGTAGTGTTTCTTTCAATGGAAGTCCTTATTCGGCAGATTTGGATATAAATGCGATGTACACGACGACTGCCGACCTGGCAGACCTTGATGAAAACTTCGTGAATGACAAAGAGCTAAGCCGGACAAGTACCCAGGTGCAATGCCTGCTCAAGGCAACAGGTAATATGAATAAACCGGATTTGAAATTTGACCTGAATTTCCCGAATAATTCTGAAGAGGTTAATCGTCGGGTGAAGAGTATTGTAAACACTGAGGATATGATGGCCCGTCAGATTGTCTATTTGATGCTCATGAATCGTTTTTACACTCTTGATTACTCTAACTCCGGCTCGACTAACCGTCAGAGTCAGATTGGGTCAATAGCATCGGCAACAATCGGCTCACAGCTCAATAATTTGCTGTCGCAGGTAACCGATAAGGTGAATATCGGAACTAACGTGAAACTGGATAATACCAATAACTATAATAATATGGAGGTGCAGGTTGCTCTCTCTAGCCAGTTACTAAATAATCGGTTATTGATTAACGGGAACTTCGGATACCGGGATAATATTGCAACCAAGACCTCTTTTATCGGTGATTTTGACCTTGAATATAAACTGACCAAGTCCGGAGAATGGCGGGCAAAAGTGTATAATCACTCCAATGACCGTTATTATTATCTGAAATCATCTCTCACTACCCAGGGGTTAGGTATTATTTATAAGAAAGATTTCAACGCGTTGCATGATTTATTCCGGAAACCAGAATCGGAGAAGAAATAATTTGAAAATTCTTTCAAAGGGATGGTTTTAACAGTTTGTGATGTTATGGGTTGATTATCAGTGAATAGCCTGCCGGAGGGCTTTGGACGTGATTTTGACAGGTGCAAAAAATGGATGTATAGTTAAATTTTTTCGTCCGAAAATTTGCAGAATAAAAAACAATCGCTACCTTTGCACTCGCAATTGAGACGGTAACACGCTGGAAATTGTGAAGCGAACTTTGAAAGAAAATATTATACGAAAGTAATTCAGTTGGTAGAGCGTAACCTTGCCCCCCAAAGATAAAAGGTGAATTAACCTTGGTGAGTTTAAGACAAACAAATAATGAAATCGTAAAAGATAAATCGCGAAAGTAGCTCAGTTGGTAGAGCATAACCTTGCCAAGGTTAGGGTCGCGGGTTCGAGTCCCGTCTTTCGCTCAAAGCGACAACGGTGGTTGTCAGATGCTTTATGAAATGTTTGCCCAGATGGCGGAATTGGTAGACGCGCTAGTTTCAGGGACTAGTGTAAGTAATTACGTGCAGGTTCGAGTCCTGTTCTGGGCACCATTAAAAAGCAAAATACCCTTGCCCAGGTGGTGGAATTGGTAGACACGCTACTTTGAGGGGGTAGTGGGCGTTAGCCCGTGTGAGTTCGAGTCTCGTCCTGGGCACACAAGAAAGTCCGAAAACATTTTGTTTTCGGACTTTCTTGTTTTTATGACTTTGTGTAAAATAGCTGAGTTTCTTGAATCAAACAGAAAAGTTGTTGGATGGGTTATGAATTTATATTTTCACTGTTGAAAACAATCAGACAACGATATTCTCAAACGAATATTAGCCGTTAAATAAAACTTCTTCTCCTCTTATGTGTTCAAACTGTTTATTATTCATCTATGATGATTACTGCATCTATTCGCATTGTCAGTGCATTCACGGCTTCTTTGATGGACGGAGCACAAATGCTTTTGTTGAACTCTTATTACAAAACTAAAAGCTTTTAGTGTCCTCACGGAAGGTAAGGGCTATCCTGTCCTTTCTGTTTAGGGGTGCTGAGATTTAGTCTTAATTATTAATATTCTTTCAGATCGACGATTTGATCCATAAAAAAGAGGGTGTCCCAAAAGGATGCCCTCTCTCATTATTATGCCTATTGAAGTCATTGTAATCAGCTCAAAAATTAGTAACTTAGAGCATGAGTACAACAAAGCATAAACTAGTCTTTAAAGATTATCCGC